>JBKPSE010000512.1:0-6809 GCA_046765855.1 Acidobacteriota bacterium
GTATACGTCCCCTTGGCGGCGCCCTGACCGTATTTCTCGACGAGAAACTCGCGCAGCCGCGGCACAGCAGCCGCCTCGCCGAGCTCGTCGTGAAGCAATCGGCGGCCGTAGTCGGAGATCACCACCTCCAGGTCGCACCCGCGCTCGAGCAGCGCCGCCATCGTCCTCACGGCATAGAGCGCGCCGCTCGCGCCGGTGATGGCGAGCGCGATCCTGGTCCCTGCGCCCTGCGGGGGACGATCAGCGGACATAGATCGATACCGCCGTGGCCGCGAAGTAAAGAATTCCGACGTAGCCGTTCAAGTCGAATGCGCGCTTGACCTGTGACAGGTCGTGCTCGCTGACCAGTGATTGCTCGTAGACGAGCAGCAGCGCCACCAGGCCGACGCCGACCAGATACAACGGGCCGAGATCCGCGACCGCGGCAAGCAGGGCGAGACACGCAACGGCGATCAGGTGCATGAGCCGCGACAGCAGCAACGAGGCACGCACGCCGAATCGGACCGGTATCGATTTGAGCCCGGCGGCGCGATCGAAATCCAGATCCTGGCACGCATAGAGAATGTCGAAGCCGCCGACCCATGTGCCGATCGCGGTTCCGAGCAGCCAGGGCTCGATCGCGCGGATCGGACCGCCTGCTGCTAGCCAGCCGCCGACCGGCGCGACCGCCATCGCCAGCGCGAGGAACAGCTGCGTGTAGGAGGTGTAGCGCTTGGCCAGCGAATACCAGAACACGATGGCGAGCGCGATCGGCGACAGAAGAAAACAGATCCACCCCAGTTCGTAGGCGGCGGCGACGAAGACGATCGCCGACGCGTTCACGAAGGCGATGGCTTCCCGGCGGGTCATCGCGCCGCGCGGCAGCTCGCGCATCGCGGTGCGCGGATTCTCTGCATCCCATTTCGCGTCGACCAGACGGTTGAACCCCATCGCCGCGCTGCGGGCCGCAACCATCGCCACGACAATCCAGAGTGCCCGCCAGGCGAGGTCGGCGGATGTCACCGGCTCCACGTTCGCCGGCGCGCGAAGCTGGGAGGTGGACTGCATGGCGAGCAGCGCACCGGTCAGCGCAAAGGGCAGCGCGAAAACGCTGTGGCTGAACCGCACGAACGACAGGTATGTCGCGAGTTTACTCAACCTCTGCGCCCTCAGCGATCCAGTCGCGCGGCGAAAACTGCCACCCACGCACTAGAACACGATCCCCTACCAATCGAGCCAGCTGACGTCGCCGGGCTCGATGCCCCCGACCAGATATTCTTCCACGTCCACCACACTCGCCGGTAACCGCACAGCCAGCAGCTCGGCTCGCTTGCCGGGTTCGATCGAGCCAAGCTCCGCTTCGAATCCGAGCGCGGCCGCGCCCGCGAGCGTTGCGCTTTGCAGCAGCAGCCGGGGCGCGACGGACGGGGCGAGTGCGCGCATTGCGGCAAGCTCGGCAAACAGGTTCAGGTCTTCGACGCTGGCGAGGCTGTCGGTCCCCACCGCGACGCGCACACCCGACTGGTAGAACCGCGCGATTGGCGGCTGCCCCGCGCCCGTCCAGCGGTTGCTGCGCGGACACGCCACCACGCTCGCGCCGGCGCGAGCCAGGTGCGACAGTTCGTCGTCGGTGAAGTGCACACCGTGCACCGCAATCAACCGCTCGTCGACCAGTCCCAGACGCTGCAGATACTCGATCGGACCGCATGCCGGCGCCGTCCATGCGGCGTTCCATACGCCGAGCGATTCGAGCAGCGCCCGCCACTCGCCGGTACCGTCGCGAAGAAACTGCAGCTCCTGCGCCGACTCGGCGAGATGGATGCTGAAGGGGCGTTCACCATTGGCGCGCTTCAGCGCCTGCAGCAACGCCGGAGAAACGGAATACGGCGCGTGCGGCACGAGACACGGGCGCAGCCACTCGACCGGGGTCAGCTCGGCGATCTGTTCAGACGCGTGCGCGATGGCCTGCGCCGGGTCCGCCACCGAGAAGCCAAGCAGCTCGCGGAACAGCACCGCGGAGACATCGCTGTCGAGCAACGGATCGAAAGTCGCGAACGTATTGGTGACGTCGCCGACGAGAGACGTGCCCGAGAGCCGCGCTTCGGCCACCGCGTCGGCAATCGGCTGCGGCGGCTCGTGCGACACGGTGCGGCGCAGCGCCATCACTTGCGACACCCACTTCGGCATCGACGTGGAGCGCGGCACCTGTCCGCGCATCCACGACAGCTCGAGATGCGTGTGCGCGTTGACCAGACCCGGGAGGATGGCAACGTTCCCCAGATCCTCGACGCCACCCCCCTCGAACGGCCCGACGGCCACAATCGCATCGCGCTCGATCGTCACGGTGCCGCCGGCAATCGGCGGCTGCGCAATCGGCAGCACCCACGCGGCTCTATAGGTTATCTGCGCCACAGATAGATGTATGAGGTGTGCTCCGCGTGTCCCGTAACGTTCTATCCGTGTGTTCCGCGTGTTCCGTGGCGATCTATCCGTGTGTTCCGCGTACTCCGCGGCGCTCTGATCCGTGTGTTCCGTGTGTTCCGTGGCGCGCTGATCTGTGTGTTCCGCGTATTCCGCGGCGCTGTGATCCGTGTGTTCCGTGTGTTCCGTGGCGAGGTTTCCGTGTATTCCGTGGCTCGTCTTACCCGGGGACATCCGTGGCGCGCCGCCTCTTCTCGGCGGCACTGCGCGCCGCGTAATTGATCAATTCCGCCGGCCGGCTCGTATCGCCGTCCGCGCGCGCCGTGGCGAGCGCCAGCTGCCGCGGCACCTGCTGCTGCCGGAAATACGGATCACCGAGGATGTCGTAATGCATGTTGCGGCGCTTCGCCGTGAACCCGGCGTTCTCGATGTTGCGCACGATCTCGACTTCGTCCATGCAGTAGCTCGCCCCCGCGGCGCGGACGACGTTCTCTTCGATCATGACGCTGCCCATGTCGTTCGCGCCGTAGGCGAGACTCAGCTGACCCACCTTCCCGCCTTGCGTCACCCAGGACGCCTGCAGGCTCGGGAAGTTATCGAGAACGATCCGTGCCAGCGACAGCATGCGCAGATACTCGATCCCCGTCGCCTCGCCGCCGCCAAGCTCGGTGTGCTCCGGCTGGTAACTCCAGGCGATGAACGCAGTGAAGCCGCCCGTCTCGTCCTGCAGCGCGCGCAGCCGCAGCAGATGCTCGAGCCGCTCCTCGACGGTTTCGACGTGCCCGTACATCATCGTCGCCGTCGTGCGCAGCCCTTTCAGGTGCGCGTCGCGCATCACGCCGATCCATTCATCGGCCGTGGCCTTGCCGTAGCAGTTCAGCAGTCTGCGGACGCGGTCGACGAGGATCTCGGCGCCGCCGCCCGGAATGCTGTCGAGACCGGCGGCGATCAGCCGATCGATGACCTCGGGCACGGACAGCTTCGTCATCCGCGTCAGATGAATCACTTCCGGCGGCGACAGCGCATGCAGACGGAACTCAGGGTAGCGTTCCTTCACCGCGCGGAACAGATCCTCGTACCAGTCGATCGGCAGATCCGGATTGTGCCCACCCTGCAGCAGGAGCTGCCCGCCGCCCAGCGCAAGGGTCTCGTCGATCTTGCGGAAGATTTCGTCGAAGCCGAGAACGTAGCCTTCCGCCGAGCCCACCGGGCGGTAGAACGCGCAGAAGTTGCAGCGCGCCACGCAGACGTTCGTGTAATTGACGTTGCGGTCGATGATGTAGGTGACGATGCCGTCGGGGTGTTTGCGGGCACGGACGGCGTCGGCGAGCTCGCCGAGCAGCGGCAGCGGCGCGTGATGATAGAGGTCGAGCGCTTCGGCGGCGGCGACGCGCCCGCCGCCGCGAATCCTCTCAGCGAGCTCCTGGATCATCGGCATCGTAAAACCGCAGGTCTCCGTCGAAGGTGGCGAGGCGCAGTTCGGCCGCGTAGCGATAAAACCGGCGCAGCCCCTCCAGTTCTTCGGCTCCGAGAAAGTACTGGATATTATCCCGCAAGTAGCGGCGCGCCATCGCCTGCCGGGGGGTATCGTCGGGATAATAGGCCGCGGCGACCGCGTTCGATTGCGCGACCCCTTCATCCCTGGCGCGCTGCAGAGTCGCCACATCGTCGCGCGACACCGCGCCGGGCCACCCCGTCCAGCAGGCGTAGACGAACGGCAGACCAGTCATCGCGGTCCACTCCTCGCCAAGATCAATCTTGCGCGCGCCGGCGGCGGCGTGATCGACGAAGAGCGCGGCATCGCCGATGATCAGCGCGGCATCGGCCGTGGCGAGCATCGTCTCGAGATCGGGCGCCATCGCCACCGGCTCGGGGGCAATATTGAACCGGTGGCGCAGCATCACTGACGCGAGCGCCACGGACGTGCGCGAGCTGGTGTCCATGGCGATGCTGCGGATATCTGCGGGATCGCGGCGGGTGTAGATTGCGACGGAGGCGACCGGACCCCGGGACACGACCGCCGGTCCCGGCACGATCGCATATGGCACGGGACCGCGCAGGTACTCGATCGACGGGATCAATCCGAGGTCCGTCTCGTGCGCGTGTAGCAGCCGCGCGCACTCGGACGGGATGTCGTAGCGCAGCTCGAAGCCGGCGTGCCGTTCCAGGCCGTAGACGAGCGGCCGCGCGTTCAGATAGGTGACAGCGCCGAGACGAACCATACCAATTCGGAGAATGTGGAAATGTGAAGAATGTGAAATAGAAGCTCAGGCTCGCGAATTGGAACCAGCTGGTTGAGTCCTTCGCCCGTTCCACGCGCCGTCGCGCTCGACCGGCTCCAATCCCGCGGCGGTGATATTTCCGCGGATTTCTTCGAGCGGGCTGCGACGCCGTCCGAGATCCCCTTCCAACGGGGACACGCTGTCGACGTCGTCGGCCCCCATGGTCAGCGCAACCTGTGCCAGCTTCGGACCGTAGAGCGCCCAGTCCACCTGGATCGAATCGATGTTGTGGACGAAGAGGCGCGCCAGCGCCACCTGCCGCACATCGTCATAGCCGGTCGAGGGCTGCGCGATCGAGCTGACCCGCGGCAGCGGCGCGAAGGCGCGAAGGCCGCCGACCGCATCCTGGACGTCACGGGCGAGCGCAACCAGTCGCAGGCGCGAAGTCTCGTCGCACTCGTCGACGGTCAGCCGCAGCACGGCGAGCCCGCCTTCGCGTACGGCGCGAACGGCATCCGCGGCAGAGGCGAGACGGTCCAGCGGCACTTCGGATATCGAATGAAGCCCCGCGGCCGCAAGCCGCGCCGCAAGATCAGTAAGACTCGCAAGTCCGCCACCGGCAAGATCCGTCAGGTCCGCAAGAGAGAATCCGCTGACTGGAACATCGCCGGCCAACGCCCGCGCCTGCTTGACGCTGGCGACGGCCGCCGCGACCGACGCAGGTTTGCCGATGATTCGAATCTCCCCCGGTGTGGCGGAAACCGGCAATCCGGTCGGCACCGCGTCCGTATGCATCTCGAGCACGCGAACGAACGTCGTCTCGATGCCGTGGCGCCGCCGGCGTTCTTCGTCTCCTCGCGCACCCACGGAGATCACGTTGCGATCGCCGAGGATCGCCTGTGCGTCTTCGATTGAAATTGCCGTCATGGTTTCCATCCCTGCCGGATCCGTGCCCACACTTCGTCGGCTTTTCGCGAAGCGGCGTCGCTGGTGCGGATGCGGACCGGCCAGGGCCGCATGAACCCTTCCGACTTCCATTTCCGGGTCGCGTCGATCCCCATCTTGCTGCCGAACGCCGCGAGATCGCTCGCGTCCTCGAGGTCGTCCACCGGCCCTTTCATGAACTGGATGTCGCGCTCCGGATCGATGTGCGTACCGACGACCCAGGCGACCTCGGAAAGGTTATGCACGTCGATGTCGTTGTCGACAACGATCACGCACTTCGAGAACATCAGCTGTCCCAGGCCCCAGACCGCGTTCATGATCTTGCGGGCGTGGCCGGGGTATCGCTTGTCGATCGAAATGATGACGATGTTGTGGAAGATGCCTTCGGCGGGGAAATTCATGTCGACGATCTCCGGGACCGTCTTCTTGATCAGCGGCAGAAAAATGCGCTCGCTTGCTTTCCCGAGATAGAAATCCTCCATCGGAGGAATGCCGACCACGGTGGTCAGATAGATCGGGTTCTTTCGATGGGTCACGCAGGTGACGTGGAACACCGGGTAGTCGTCGGGATGTGAGTAGAACCCCGTATGATCGCCGAACGGACCCTCGCGGCGCCGTTCGCCGGGTTCGACGTAGCCTTCGAGGACGATCTGCGCGTTGGCGGGCACCTCGAGATCCACGGTCACGCACTTCACGAGCTCGACGCGCTCGCGCCGGAGGAAGCCGGCAAGCAGCAACTCGTCGAGCCCTTCGGGCATCGGCGCGGTCGCCGCGAACGGCAGGGCAGGATCGGCGCCGAGCGCGACCGCGACCTCGAGGCGTTTACCCATCCGCTCGGCGATCCGATAGTGCTGCGCGCCACCTTTGTGGCGCTGCCAGTGCATACCGGTCGAGCGCCCGTCGTAGACCTGCATGCGATAGGTGCCGATGTTGCGCATGCCGGTGTTCGGATCTCTGGTGAACACCATCGGCAGCGTGATGTACGGACCCCCATCCTCCGGCCAGCACGTCAGAATGGGGATCTCGTCGAGCGTGCCCTCGTTCGTCACGACCTCCTGGCACGGAGCGCTGCTGACGGTCTTCGGCATCAGATCCTTCAACCGGCCGAGCATCGGCAGCATCTTCAACGTGTCGAGCATGCCGGCGGGCATCTTCGGGTTGGTCAGCTCGGCGATCTCGTTCGCGAGATCGTCCAACGACGCCACCCCGAGCGCCATGCACATGCGTTTCATCGATCCGTAC
>JBKPSE010000513.1:0-3604 GCA_046765855.1 Acidobacteriota bacterium
TAGTGGAACGACTCGTAGGGGCCCGCGAACGGACCATCGGTCTTCTTCAGCGCCGAAAGATCGACTGGCGCGATTCCGGCCGGATCGGCGCCTGCCGGCAGGCCGGGATAGATGCCGACGATGGCGTCCTTCGCCGCGACATCGTCGTACGACATCTCAATGGAGCCGTCCTTCGCCAGGACGGCCTGGACGCGATTGACGGTCGGCGTCCACGTGAAATCCTGAATGCCTCCCGCCGGTTCGGTCAGCGTCCAGGTGATGACGACGCGGTCGGCGAGTTCCTTGACGAAGTGCGGACCCGACATGCGCGGCTTGAGGAAGACGCAGATCGCCGGCGTCTTCTTGGCGAGAGCGGACGCGGCGGTCCGCAACTGGTCGAATCGGCCGATGGTCACACCGGCGCCGAAGCCAATCGACGCCGTCGTATCGACGGCTAGCGTGTCCCACTCCCTGGACCCGAAGGGAAAGGTGAAGTTGCGCAGCCGCACCGGCGTGCGCGGCACTGCCTCGCTGCCATACTCCGCATCCCAGGCGAATGCCGCCGTCTCGACTCGATAGCCGCCCTTGTCCGGCGTAAACCGCAGACTCCGCTTCGCCAGGTCGAAGAGGTTGGTCCGGCCCAGCGCACCCTCGTCGAGGGTGAAGACGATCAGGTCCCCCTGAGTCGAAATCTTGCCGATGTTCTTGCCAGGTTGTGCCTGGCCGCGCGCCTGTGGCACGAGGCCGAGATGGCCAAGGCACCAGGCGGCGCCGAACATCGCGAGGGCCGATGCAATGAACTTCACGCGGGAGAGTCTACGCGCGTTCTGTTTCGCCGGCGAATGGGGAAGTCCCTTTCAACGATCTCTCCCACCCACAATAGCCTGCGCCCGCCGATAGGACTCCTTGTCAGGCTTGCGCCTTTGCGATGTTCGACGCGAGCGTGAACTGGAAAATG
Organism: Acidobacteriota bacterium; assembly: GCA_046765855.1. Lineage (GTDB taxonomy): Bacteria > Acidobacteriota > Vicinamibacteria > Vicinamibacterales > 2-12-FULL-66-21 > JAICSD01. The sequence goes on from JBKPSE010000513.1 coordinate 938, forward strand.
CCATCACTCGTGTACTTGTCGACGACGGTCATGCTGTCGGTGGCGATCCGATTCGCCAGTTCGGCGCGATGTGCATCGGTAAACGTCTTGACGTTCGGACTCATTCGCACCATCGTCACTGCGTTCAGCCGCGCATACGTCGGACCATCGATGCCGAGCACGGTGTGGTTCACCGTCTCGACGTGAACGTCGCGAAACCCACCCTCGGCCAGCAGACGAGCGAGTGCATTGGCGTCGCCAAACGAATGGCGTGCGTCGGTCATCGTGCCCAGGTGTCGTTCCGCGACAGCGTGGAGGTCGGCGGCGAACGAAATGTCGGCGGTCGACAGCCACACGGCGATGACAACGCGGCCACCGGTCGCGAGCACTCGATGCATCTCACGAACGGCTGCCAGCTTGTCGGGAAAGAACTGCAATCCCTGGTGACAGCTGACCAGCGTGAATTGCGCATCCTGAATCGGCAACTTCATCGCGTTGCCTTCTCGCCAGTCGATCGTCGACTCGGCCTGTCTGGCGACGGCGAGCATCGCTGGCGCCGTATCGACCCCGACGATTCGCGCCTGGGACCCGAGTCTGAGTCGTGCAAGCCTGGCGACAATGCCCGTCCCGCACGCGACATCCAGCAGGCTGTCATCCGGAGCCGGATTGAGCCGATTCAGCGCCTCTTCGGCGAATGGCCGGAACAAGGGCTCTACCAAGTAGCGCTCGTACACTTCCGGCAGCGACATCCGGTCGAAGATCGTCATCGTCACATCACCTGAGTGATGACCTCGTCGATCGGTGTTGTCCCGACCAGCGATCGATCTCCTTGCGGCGTGATCAAGCCGGCATTGAACGCCGCAAACATCTCTGCAACCGCATCGGCGATTGGGCGTGGGACACCAGCGTCCGCCAACGCCTCGCTTTGCCGCGACGGTGGAACATCGATGACCCGCAGCTCTTTGCCAAGAGCCTCACCCAGCGCCCGGGCAATCTGACGGATCGAATAGGCCGGACCGAACAGATCGACGATCTCGCGGCCTGGAGGAGGCGCGAGGAGCGCGTCCGCAGCGAACTGTCCAACGTCGCGCGTTGCGATCATTGGAATCGGCCTATCGGCGGACGTCAGGAAGTTGGGGTAGATGCCGGCGTGCTGTGCGGCCGGGATGACGCTCGCGACGTTGTCCTGGAAGTAGCAGGCGCGAAGCAGCGTCAGTTGCCTGGCTGTCGCAGCCAGCTGCTGCTCGGCGTAGTGCAAGTCCTTGGCCGGCCCGTTGCCGTCGGGCAGCACTGCGGCGATGGCCGACAGCATCACGACGTGCGGCACGCCGCCATCACAGGCGCCGCGGGCAATGGCGTCCGCCATGCGGCGACGCGCGCCGTGAAAGTCATCCGGCTGCACATTCTCCGGCAATAGTGTGAAGAAGCCGCTTGCGTCGCGGACGGCAGCGGCGACGAACGCGGGGTCGTCGAGCGAACCGACGGCAACGTCAGCGCCGCGCTGTGCCCACTCGCGACCTCGCGTCTCGTCGCGGACGATGACCGTCACGGCCTGATCTCGCGTCAGCAGCTCCCTTGCTACGACCGACCCGACCCTTCCTGTTGCGCCAGCGACGACGTACTTCGCCATCTCGCCTCCTGCAGCGGCAGGATAGGCGTTCGACGGCGCGCAGTCTCCACAATAATTCGCACAACGATTGTGCAAGAATGCACAGCTATGGATTGGGACGGGCTCCAGGTGTTTCTTGCCGTCGCACGCACCGGCCGCGTATCCGCGGCCGCCCGCCGTCTCGGGGTGGAACACACGACGGTGGCGCGCCGGATCGCCGCCTTGGAGAAAGCGTTGGGCGTCTCGCTCTTCTACCGGACCAGCAGAGGATATCTGTTGACCCCCGAGGGACAGAACGTCGTCTCGACTGCAGAAGCGATGGAACGTGCCGCCCTCGTCGTCGAAGCGCGAGCGCGCGAGGCCAGCGGCCCGCCGGCTGGACGAGTGCGAGTGGCGATGCCGCCGGAATACGGGTCACACTGGCTGGCGCCGAAGCTCGCGGCATTTCGCGCGCTGTACCCGCAGATCGAGCTGCACATATTGGTGGGCACTCGGCAGCGCGATCTCTCTCGTGGCGAGGCTGAACTCGCGATTCAGCCGCCGCTGCCGACCCAGACGGGCATGATTGCGGTTCGCCTCGGACGCGCGGCCGTCGCCCTCTACACGTCGAAGCACTTGATTGGCGGCAAGCGGGTCCGCATCCGAAGAGTCGCCGACCTCGGCGAATGGCAGCTCTGTACATATACGTCGCTCTTCCAGGTTCTGCAGAACGCCAAGTGGTTCCAGCCCTTGCTCACCTCCGCGTCGATCGCGTTGCAGAGCAACAGCACGCATGCCTTGCTTGCCGCCGTCAGAGCCGGCGTCGGCATTGCCACCTTGCCGCGGTTCGTGGCACGTGAGCACGATGATCTGGTCTCGGTGTCCGATGATGTCGCCTCGCACGATCTATTGCTGATCACGCACCCTGAAGTGCGTCGGGACCCGAAGGTGAGGGCCACAGCGGATTTCCTCAAGCAGCTGGCCGCCGAGCCGCCCGGACTCTGCTGACTGAAAGTCGCAGTGCCCGCCCGACCACGCTGATAGCGAAACGGCCCGATTCTCGGTTATACGATGGCGTGATGTTCTCTGTTGGCGAGGCC
>JBKPSE010000514.1:0-2469 GCA_046765855.1 Acidobacteriota bacterium
GATGTCCTGTCGCCCACCCGTACGCCTGGCTGATGTAGCCGAACGAATCCGCTCCGCCGGCGACGAACGCGCCGTAGAGGAACGCGTGCACTCCGAGGACGAGCGACGCACTCGCGGCAAGCCAGGGAGCAGCGCGTCGCACGAGCATCGCGCTTCTCTCCAGATCGGCGCTGAAGGCCTGGCGATACAGAAGCGACTGCAGCAGCACGACGGCGATCAGGATCCAGAGCGCGCGGCCCGGATCGCGCGATCGAAAGAGCACGCCGGCGATGTGCAGCTGAATTCCGCCGGTGGCAACAACCAACACGCCCCACGCCAGCGCGAAGATGGTCAGGACTTGCAGCAGCCGTCGCACGCGGCAGTATCGTGCTACAGTTCCCCTCTTCTGTCGACCCACCTTCGCGCCCCGGCGAAGCGGCGCTTCGGTGGGCAAGCGCTCGCCTTCCGAGGAGGTTGTTGTGAATCGCCGCTGCGTGGCTCCGTGGACGTTCTTCCTCGCCCTTGCCTTTGCTCTGGTTCCATTCTCCGTACCGCGCCTGCGCGGCCAGGCACAGCCGCGGTCCGCGATTATCGCGCTGAAGGGCGCCACGATCCTGACGGTGACGCGCGGCACGATTCCGAACGGCACCATCGTCCTGCGCGACGGCAAGATCGCCGCGCTCGGGAGCAACGTCGACATCCCGGCCGGCGCCGAGGTGATCGACGCGACCGGTAAATTCATCTCGCCGGGATTGATCGACTGCCACTCGCATATCGCCAACGACGACATCAACGAAGGCGGTACCACTGTCAGCTCGATGACCGGCATGCGCGACGTGCTCGATCCGACGGACATCAACATCTATCGCGATCTCGCCGGCGGTCTGACCACCGCCAACGTTCTGCACGGCAGCGCCAATCCAATCGGCGGCAAGAACCAGGTGATCAAGCTGCGCTGGGGCAAGCCGCGCGCCGAAGATCTCGTGTTCGAGGGGGCGATGCCTGGCATCAAGTTCGCGCTGGGCGAGAACCCCAAGGACCTGCGGCAGGGGCAGATCAGCGGACCGCGCCGCTATCCGCTGACCCGCATGGGCGTCGAGTTCGTGATCCGCGACGCGTTCACGCGGGCGAAGGCCTACCAGAAGGCCTGGCAGGACTACGACAAGAAGAAGGGTGCGAACGCGGACGCGCTGCCGCCCAAGCGCGACCTGCAGCTCGAGCCGCTGGTGGAAATACTCGAAGGGAAGCGCCTCGTCCACGCGCACAGCTATCGCGCCGACGAGATCCTGATGCTTATCAGGGTTGCGGAGGAGATGGGCTTCAAGATCGCGACCTTCCAGCACGTCCTCGAGGGCTACAAGGTCGCGAAAGAGATCGCCGCTCACGGCGCCGGTGCCTCCACCTTCTCCGACTGGTGGGCCTACAAGGTCGAAGCGGCGGATGCAATCCCCTACAACGCCGCAATCATGGTTCGCAAGGGCGTGCTGACCTCGGTGAATTCCGACAGCGCCGAGCTTGCGCGGCGTCTCAACACGGAAGCGGCGAAGTCGATGCGCTGGGGGGGACTTTCGGAGGACGAGGCTCTCGCGCTCGTCACCATCAACCCCGCGAAGCAGCTGCGCATCGACAAGCGCGTCGGCTCGCTCGAAACCGGCAAGGACGCGGACGTGGTCGTGTGGAATCACCACCCGCTGAGCAGCTACGCGATCGCGGATCGCGTGTATATCGACGGCACGTTGTACTACGACCGGCTGACGGAGGATGCGCGTCTGACTGCGCTGAAAAAGGAGAAGGCGGATCTCGCCGCGGCTGAGAGCGCGGGGCGCGGCCGCACGGTCACGGGCAGCGATAATCTCCGGCCGCAGGACGGAAGCCCGGATGCCGGCAGCAGCCCCTCGGTTGCAAGCGGTCCGTCTTCCGCGACCGGCCGGCCCAATGCAAACGGCGCGACCGCGAGCGGAGCCGGCACTGTCGGCACCGCCGGACAGGCCGCGTCCGGTCCCGTGTGGGCGATCGTCAACGCAACGATTCACCCAATCACCCGCCCGACGATCGAGCGCGGCACGATTGTGATTCGCGGCAGCAAGATCGAAGCGGTCGGCGCAAACCTGACGGTCCCGTCAGGAGCACGCAGCGTCGATGCCGGCGGAGCGGATGTCTACCCCGGATTCATCAACGCGCGAACGGTCATGGGACTCAACGAGCCGGGACCGCGCGGCTTCGAAGACATCAACGAGATGCTCGACTACAACCCGCAGCTGCGCACGCGAATGGCCTACCACTCCGAAAGCGACACCATCGCGGTGACGCGCGCCAACGGCGTGACGACAGTCGCGGTGGTTCCCGGCGGCGGCATCTTCGGCGGCGAAGTCGCCGTGATGAATCTCGACGGCTGGACGTGGGAGGACGCGACGCTGCGTCCCAACGCCGCAATCGAGTTCAACTTCCCGAGTCTCGGCGGCGGCGGCGGCCGCGGCGGACGGGGCGGCG
>JBKPSE010000515.1:0-4465 GCA_046765855.1 Acidobacteriota bacterium
GTCTGCGAAGAGCCGAAGGACCGCAACGACTCGAAGGACTGCGACGACCCCAGGGAGCGCGACGAGCCGACGGAGCGCGAGAAGCCGACGGAGCACGGCACGAAGGATTGCGCCCAGGCCACGGCTGCGCGCTGCGCCCGGCGCCGCTGCCGCGACGGCCGTCATTCGCGTGCGCCTCTTCAACGGTGAGCGTCAGCCCATCGCGCAGGACTGCTCGTACCTGCTGCGCATTCTCGACGGCTCGCACGAACAGGTGTATTCGCAGGACCTGAAAGGGATGGCCGGAGTCCGGGTCGCCGTGCCGTTGCACGACAATCTCGACGATCGCTATACCGTGCTGGTCAGTTCGAAAGGCTGTGCCGACGCAGGATTCTATCCGGTGATCGTCACGGCAGCCGGCGACGCGGTGGTCGATCTGATGATCGTGCGGAAGCCCGCGGTGTTCGACTTCGCCAGGGCGGATTGGGATCGGATCGAGACGGAATGGCCGGCCGCACGCAGAGCGCTGGCGTTCGGCGCGACAGCCAGCGCGGCGCGCGCGCGTTACGACAGGCTGCTCAAGCAGCCGCTCAAGGCTGCGGCGCTGTGGAACATCCTGACGGCGATGCGCGACGCGCAGCTGCCGCAGGGCACGCCGCTCGATTATCTGCGCGAGATCATCTGGGACGGTGAGCTCGCGCCGACCCAGGATCGTTTCTTCGCATTTGCCTCGATCGACCTGCTCGACCAGATGAAGATTGCGATGCAGCAGGGGGCGTTCGTGATCGAGCCGAACCCGGCGATGTTTCACACGGGCGCGACCAGCAGCTTCAAGCAGGCCGCCTTCGGCGAAGCGAACTTGCAGGTGACGTTCCACGGCGGCGTGACCAAGAAGGTCGACGGCGAAACCTGGGTGCGGATCGAGCCGGACATCGATTACTTCAAGGATCTCGGCGCGCACGCGCTGCTCGAGGTGCTTCCGCACAAGCTCACCGGCTCCAAGACGGATCCGGCGGCCGTCTACGTGCTGCGCTGGATTGCCGGACGCCACGCCGGCGTGCCCGAGTTCGATCCTCCTTACGTGATTTCCGCCTGAACCATCATGGGGGAGGCAATCCGGAGCCGGCGCGGTCGCGCAGCCGCTCCAGCCAGATTTGATGGTGTGTGTGCATTCGCTTCGGCATGAACAGATCACCGGTCCGCGCCAGCCACCCGTATTGGGTCTCTTCGGTCAGCACGTGCGTACCACCGCCGGTCGGCGTCAGCACCCAGGCATGGTAGGCGTCGACGCCGGTGCCGATTGCATCCCACGCGATGCGTTCGCGCGGCACGAACTCGCGCACCGTCGAGAGGAGACGGACACCGAAAGTCTTCCAGCGAAATCGGGCAGCGGCGGACAAATCAGGGCCGCCGGCGTCGAGAATTTCGACGTCCGCGGAGTTCGGATACCACGACGGCCACGCACGCGCGCGAATCAGCCACGCCCAGACGACGTCGGGTGCGGCGTCCATGGACAGCTCGTTGCGAACGTGAATCGGCGCGACCGTCGGATCGTAGCGCGCCGGCCAGCGCACGCGCGGTTCGCTCGCGGCCATGACAAGAGAATAGACCCGACAGGGAGGATCTGTGGCGAAGCGTCCGACGCTTGTCTCGTTTCGTGACCCGGAGCTGTCGTTGTGGCAGTCGACGGTCGATCAAATCGTGACCGAGGATCAGCGGCTGCGGGCGCGCAGCGCCGGAGCGGGCGAGGGGCAGCAGCGGCCCGATCTCTCCGATCCGCTCGTCCGCTCCGCCGCTTTCGTCGCCGAGGCGCTGGCCAACGCCGACGTGCTTGCCGGGCCGGTTCCCGGTGTGGTGATGCGCGGCGTCGAGGACACGGCGCGATTCTGCGCCGCGACCGCGCTCCGCCTCGCCCGGGCCCGGGTCAGGGCCCTGCTCACCGGCGACGATCGCGAGGTGCGGCGGCTCGAGGAACAGATCGGCAGCAAGTTCTCGCAATGCGATCCGCGCTGGGCCGAATGCGTCGAGGTATTCGTGCGGGCGCGGGCGGAAGGGAAGACGATCCCGTTCCGCCGCGAGAACCATCCCGAATATCCGTTCGTCATCGATCGGCTCCCGGCGAACGCGCGCATCGCGCTCGTCGGCGACTGGGGGACCGGCGAGGACGCCGCACGACTGGTCCTGAAGCGCATCGCCGCACGCAAGCCGCACGTTGTCGTTCACCTGGGCGATATCTATTACTCCGGCACCGAGCACGAGGTCCGTCAGTACTTTTATCCAATCTGGCAAGCCGAGCTCGGTGTGCCTCTGGTGCAATGGGGAGAGAAGCTGACGGTTTGTTCCACTGGTCCGCTGACGTTTTCGTTGTCCGGCAATCACGACATGTATGGCGGAGGGGCGCCGTATTACACGCTGATCGACATGCTCGGGCAGCCGTCGAGCTACTTCTGCCTGCGCAACGATCGGTGGCAGTTGATCGGGCTCGACACCGGGTTTCATGATTCCGCGCCAATCCACAGCGCCGCGTCAGTCACGCGGTTGGAAGATCCGCAGACGGCGTGGCTCCAGCAGCGCATCGCCGAGGCAGGGGGCCGGAAGTCGTTCCTCGTCTCGCATCATCAACTCTTCTCGGCCGCCGAAAAGTTCAACGGCGACAGCGTCAATCAGCAGCTGTTCGCGCAAGTGAAGGATGTCCTGCCGAAAGTCACGGCCTGGTTCTGGGGTCACGAACACGATCTAGTCGTCTTCGAGCGATACGCGCCGGCGGGCAACGTGCTGGGACGCTGTGTCGGGCACGGCGCCTTCCCCGTCGCGGTCGACGAGCAGGTCACGCGCGATCCACAGGTAAAGCTCGATTCACGCGCGCGGCCGCTGACGCCCGATCGCGACGGCGGCCTCTTCAATCACGGCTTTGCCATCGTGGAGCTGAACGACGCGGCGCAGACGGCGACGGCCGAGTACTACCAGCAGGACACGGACGATCCGGCCAAGCCGGAGGAACTGCTGTTTCGCGAGACGGTGTAGCGGCTGGCCCGCCCGGATTCGACGGTCGAACCAAGGCCGCGCGCGTCGGAAATGCGAACGCAGAAGGATGGCTAGACCGCAGCGGGACGGCTGCGCGAGATGATCTCGAAAAAGCTGCGCAGCTCGAGGCTCGCGCCGCCGACCAGCGCGCCGTCCACGTCAGGCAGCGCGGCGAGCTCGCGGATGTTGTCAGGCTTGACGCTGCCGCCGTAGATCACGTGGCACTGGTCGGCCGCGGCACCTCCGAACCATTGCCGCAGGCGTCCGCGGATATGAGCGTGCGCTTCGCCGGCCTGCGCCGGAGTCGCGTTGCGTCCGGTGCCGATCGCCCACACCGGCTCGTAGGCGATGACCAGCGCGCCGATCTGATCGGCGGTCAAGCCATCCAGTCCCTGCTTGATCTGGCGATCCAGCACCGTCAGCGTCTGGTTCGAGTCACGCTCCTCGAGGGTCTCGCCAATGCACACCACCGCAGTGAGGTGCGCCGCGATCGCGGCCCCGAGCTTGCGGTTCACGGTCGCATCCGACTCGCCAAAGAGCCGCCGCCGCTCCGAGTGGCCGATGATCACGTACTCGGCTCCCGCCTCCTTCAGCATCGCGGCGCTGACTTCTCCGGTGAACGCGCCTTCGCGCTCCCAGTAAAGGTTCTGCCCGGCGATGCCGATGGCCGACGCGTGCGCCGCTTCCGCCGCGGAATGCAGGGCCGTGAAGGGCGGTGCGACCACGATCTCGACGTCGTGTACGCCCTTGGCCACGCTCTTCAGTTCCTTGATGAACGCCACCGTCTCGTGGACGGTCTTGTACATCTTCCAGTTCGCGGCGATGAAAGGCGTTCGGCTCATGGCTCCTTCTGGCTCATGGCTCAGGCGTTCGGCAGTGCGGCGACGCCGGGCAGCTCGCGGCCGCCGAGGAACTCCAGCGACGCGCCGCCGCCGGTCGAGATGTGGGTGATCTTATCCGTCACCCCCGCCTTTGCAACCGCGGAAATCGAATCGCCGCCGCCGATCACCGTAGTTCCCTGCACCGACGCCACGGCTCGCGCGACTTCGATCGTGCCTTTTGCGAAGGCGTCGATTTCGAACACGCCCATCGGTCCGTTCCAGACCACCGTCTTCGCCCCGGCGATGACCGAGCGATACATCTCGATGGTCTTCGGACCGATGTCCAGACCCATGCGATCACCGATCGCGGCGTCGCCGACCGCGAGCGTTTCCGAGGGCGCACCTGCCTCGAGCCTGGGCGCGACCACATGATCCACCGGCAGCTCGAGCCGCAAGCCGCGCGCGCTGGCGCGCGACTCGATCTCACGCGCCGCGTCGAGCAGATCGTCCTCGACCAGCGACTTGCCAACCGGCACGTTGCGCGCTTTGAAAAAAGTGTAGCCCATCGCCCCGCCAATCAGCAGCGCGTCCACGCGCGGGACGAGATTCTCGATCACTTCCAGCTTGTCGGACACCTTAGC
>JBKPSE010000516.1:0-2793 GCA_046765855.1 Acidobacteriota bacterium
GGATTGATCATAGCGATGAGTAGTCCGTGATGACGGTCTTGTCGCCCAGAATGGCCGGCGACTTGACCGTGGCGTTGCGGCCGATGTGACAGTTACGGCCGAGAATCGATCCGTGCAGTTCCGCTTCAGCGCCAATCCAGCCGTTTGGCCAGACGATTGACCCGTCGACGACGGCGCCGCCTTCGATATGTGTCTGCTTGCCGATGACCGAGTAGGGGAGGATCTTCGCCCCCGTTTTGATCACGCTGCCCTCGTCCACGAAGCACGGGCCGTGGATCTCGACGCCGTCCTCGACCCGCGCGTCCGGCGACACCCACGCCGAGCTGGCGCCGTTGAACGGCGGTGCGGAATAGCGGCCGTCCAGGATGTCGCGGTGGACCTGCAAGTACTTGGCCGGCGTGCCGATGTCGATCCAGTAGCCGTCGTAGACGTAGGCGACGAAGGTCTCGCCGCGCTCGATCAACGACGGGAAGAAGCTCCGTTCGATCGACCATGCCGTGTCCTTCGGAATGCGATCGAAGGTGTCAGGCTCGAGCACGTAGATGCCCGCATTGATCGTGTTGCAGGTGATCTCGTCCTCGCCGGGCTTCTCGAGGAACCGCTTGATGTTGCCGGCGGCGTCGGTCTCGACGAGGCCGTAGGCCCGCGGATTGGCGACCGGCGTCAGGACGATGGTCGCCTTGGCATTGCGTTCCCGATGCAGGCGCAGCACGGCCGCGAGATCCACCTCGGTCAGCACGTCGCCGTTGAAGACGACGACCGACTCGGTGAGCGAATCGCCGGCGTATCGGACCGCGCCGCCGGTCCCGAGCGGCATCGGTTCGACCACGTAACGGACGCGGATGCCGAGGCCTTCACCCTCACCGAAAATTTCTTCGATCCGGCGCGGCTGATAATTCAGGCTGAGAATGACTTCGTCGATCTCAGGGATTTGTTTGAGCAGGTCGATCTGATAGTAAAGAAACGGCCGGTTCAGGATCGGAACGATCGGCTTCGGCGTGTGCAGCGTCAACGGACGCAGCCGCGTGCCTTTGCCTCCGGCGAGCAGGATGGCCTTCATGTCAATCCATGATTCTATGTGCTTTTGGTAGAATCGCGGCAAGGAATGAACCTCCCGAACGCGCTCACTGTCGGCAGGATTTTTCTCGTGCCCCTGCTCGTGGTGGTGCTGCTGACGAAGTTCGAGGGGCGCATGATTCTGGGCGTGCCGAAGGAGCTGGTGGGCGCGGCGATCTTCGGCATCGCATCGCTGACCGACTTGCTCGACGGCTATCTGGCGCGGCGCCGCAAGCAGATCACGACGCTCGGCCAGCTGATGGATCCGCTCGCCGACAAGCTGCTGATCACCGCCGCGCTCGTCTCCTTAGTGCAGATGGATCTCGCGCCGGCGTGGATGGTCGCGGTCATTCTCGGCCGCGAATTCGCGGTGACGGTGCTGCGCAGCATCGCGCACGGCAAAGGCGTCGTCATTCCGGCCTCGCCGCTCGGCAAATTCAAGATGGGCGCCGAGGTGGTCGCCATTCTCGCGCTGATCCTCGGCCAGGAGCACTTGCAGCAGTTCTACGTCATCGGGATGGTGGCGCTGTGGATCGCGATGCTCACCGCGACGATCTCGGGGATCGACTACTACCGCCGGTTCGCTCAGATCGGCTTGTAAGACAGCTCTCAGCGTTCAGCTGCGGCTGTCAGCCAAGCTCAAAGCTGACAGCTCACTTCGAGGCCTTGTACTGAATCAGGCTGAGCATCTCCGCCTGGCGCGGCAGCTCCGCCGCGCCGGGAGGGATCTTGTTGGCGCTGAAAATGTAGCTGATCACGTCGACGGTCTGCTGCCGGCTCAGCGTCATCGGCTTGTCGAGCGGCATGCTGGCGCGGACGCGATCGATCATCTGATCGAGCGGCACGCCGTTCCAGTTGCCATTGAACTTCTCACCGATCAGCGCGCCGGCGCCGTCGGTTCCCCCCATCATCGTCGCGCCGTGGCAGCGCACGCATCGTTCCGCATAGATCGCCTCGCCGCGCTTGGCCTGAGCTTCGGTGTAAACGCCGTCCCAGACCGAGCGCGTCTGTGATCCCGCGACGATTGCCGCCACGAGCGTCCCGGTGAGCAGGGAGTAGAGCGTCACCGCGATCCAATCGCTTCGTTCGGCAGCGCGAACGAGATGTATTCGCCCGAGTAGGGACCGCCGCTGACTGCGACCACGATGTGCTGCCGCCCGTTGGCCATGTAGGTCATCGGCGAACCGCTCTGCGGCGCGGGGATGAAGACCGCGCCGACTTCCTTGCCGGTGGTCTTGTCGTAGGCGCGCAGCATCGCACCGCGCGGATGCGCCTCGGTGGTGGTGAACTGGGAGTCACCGAGGACGACGAGGGTCTTGGTGATCAGCAGTCCGACGCTGCCGCTCTGCCCGGTGCGCGGGATGTTCATGCCTTTGAGCTGCGGATGGTTGCGTACCGCATCCGGCGTCTCGCCGTGCGGAACGCGCCACTTGATCGCCCCCTTGTCGAGATCGATCGCCGCGATCAGCCCGTAGGGCGGCTTCACGAGCGGCAGCCCCTGCACGTTCAGCGGTGGAATCTGCGGCGTGCCGGGTGCGGCTGGCGGCGGCCCGGGTAGATCTTCGCGCGTTCGGTAGCCGGAGTCGGCGGCGCAGCAATCGCCTGGTCCCCACGCTTCACCGAAGGGCTGTCCCTTGATGCCACGGAGGTAACGGATATCCGAGAACTCTGCCGGCGGCTCGGTGAGTGACAGCGCGGCGACCGCGGCGTTCGCGGCCGGCGCATACGCGACATGTG
>JBKPSE010000517.1:0-4134 GCA_046765855.1 Acidobacteriota bacterium
GGCCGTTGTCGACGGCACGAAGAGCGAAAGCGAGAAATTTGCCGGTGCGGCGCGCACCTACTCGATCGAAGCGCTGATGGGAGACGGCCGCGCGCTGCAATCAGGAACGTCGCACAACCTCGGTCAGAATTTCTCCAAGGCCTTCGATATCCGATTTCAGGGCCGCGACAAGTCGCTGCAGTATGCGTGGACGACCTCGTGGGGGGTGTCGACGCGCCTGATCGGCGGTCTGATCATGACGCACGGTGACGACAATGGACTGATCCTGCCGCCCCGTGTCGCGCCTTACCAGGTCGTCATCGTCCCGATTCCCCGCGGCAACTGGCAGGAGACCGTTTTGCCGAAGGCGAGGGAATTGCAGGCAGCACTGCAGGAGCGTGGCGTGCGTGTGCTGCTCGACGATCGCGATTCTCAGACGCCCGGCTGGAAGTTCGCCGAGTGGGAGTTGCGGGGAGTTCCTCTGCGGATGGAGCTCGGTCCCAAAGACATCGAGAAGTCCGCGGTCATGGTCGCGCGGCGCGACACGCGGACGAAAGAATCGATGCCGATGGAAGGACTCGCGGCGGCGGTCGTGGGCAGGCTGGACGAGATCCAGGCAGCGCTGCTTCAGCGCGCGCGGACGTTCCGTAACGAGCACACGACCCGCGTATGCTCGTACGACGAGTTCAAGAGCGTGATGGAGGGGCGTCCGGGATTCGTCATCGCCGGCTGGTGCGGAAGCGCCGACTGCGAGGCCCAGATCAAGACCGACACGCAGGCCACGCTCCGCAACATCCCGTTCACCGGCGCCAACACCGCCGGGACGTGCGTGAAATGCGGGAAGCCGTCTCCTGCGGAGGCCTGGTTCGCCAAGGCGTATTAGGAAACCGTCGTGGACGCGAGCGCTGCGAACGGCCTTGGGCCTGCTGGCCGGAGCGCTGGCGGCGCTCGTCTACCGCAACGCCCTCGATGCGCCCTTCGTGTTCGACGACGTCTCGACTGTCCTTCTGAACCCCACGCTCGCCGGTCCCTTCAATCTGCCGGCAGTGCTCCTCCATAACCTCGCCCGGCCGGTCGTCAATCTCTCATTCGCTGTCGATCGGGCGATCTGGGGGCTGAGTTCGTTCGGCTTTCACGTGACCAACGCCGTGCTGCACGTCATCGTCGTCGGCCTCTTCTACGGGTGGTGCACGCGCGTGCTCTCGGATCGCAGCAGGCGCGCAGCCGGGCCGAGTCCCGAGTGGCCGGCCTTTGTCGCTGCCGCGATCTTCGCCGTCCATCCGGCGATGTCCGGCACCGTGAACTACGTGTCGGCACGGTCGGAGATGCTGTGCGCAATCGGCTTTCTTGGCGCGCTCACGTATGCGAGACGCGCCATCCTGAAGGGCGACCGGATCGCTGGTGTGCTGGCCGTCGCACTCGGAGCGTTGGCGCTGGGATCGAGTTCGTCGGCGGGAGTCCTCCCGCTGCTCGTCCTTGCATACGACGCCTGGGTCTTGCGCGACAAAGGCTGGCGGCGACGCGCGATCTGGATCTATTGGCCGGCGGCAGTGGCGATTGCCGTGGCCGCGGCGCTGCGCGTTCCCGCGCTGCTCGCCGCGCCGCGTGTTCCGCCGCGCGGACTCGTCGTCAATCTGCTGACCGAAGTCGTCATCGCCTGCCGTTACCTCGCGCTGTTGATCGTGCCGCGCGGGTTCGCGCTGGTGCACGATCCGCGCTGGTTGACTTCCTTTTTTCAGCCGGCGCTGCTGCTCGTGGTGCTGTTCGCGTCCGCATGCGTCTACGTGTTCCGGAAGCGCGACGAATGGCCAATCGTCGCATTCGGCGTCGCGTGGTTCGTCGGCGTTCTGGCGCCGACGATGCTCGTTCCCGTTCGCGACGGGATGGCGGAGCATCGGCTCTATCTCGCCAGCGGCGGCCTGCTGCTCGCGGGCGCTTACGCAGTGGCGCGGCCGCTCGCGAACGCGCGCGTCGCGCGCATTGTCGCCGCGGGGATCATCGGCCTGCTCGCGCTGCGCACGCACTACGTTCGCAACGTCGTCTGGCTCGACGCGATGCGTCTCTGGGAGGAATCCGTGGCCCGATCGCCCAATGCCTGGCAGGCCCGTCTCGGGCACGCGGAGCTGCTGCGCGATGTGGGTCAATGCGATGCGGCGCGCCTCGAGTATCGAGAGGTGCTCCGACTGTTTCCCGAATATCCGGCCCGCGCCGCGCTCGACGGCTGCCGCTAGACCCGACCCATCAGGTCGGCCGTCGCCTGCGGCCAGCGCGCCATCGCGCGCTTGATTGCGGCATGACGCCGCGTCAATCCTTCGCGGTGGACGATGGCCCGGAACGCCGTCGCAACGTGCTCGCGCCACCAGGAGTCTCCACTGCGCGAAGACGCTTCGTATGCGGCCGCGAGCGTCTCGAGGCAGCTCGCATCGCCGATTTCCTCTATCGCAGCGAGAAACGTGACGGGCAGGCGGTCGGCGTTCATCAGGCTCTCGCGCAGATCGTAGAGCGCCAGGCGCGAATTGCGGGCGGCAAGCGCCTGGTGCACGGCGCCGCGCACCGCACGCCATTCCTCGCGCTTCAGCGGATCGGGTTCATGCTGTTCCTGCGCACGGATGTGATCGACAACGTGCTGAAGCTCGGTCAGCCGAGCCGACGTTCGCGAAGCCGCGAGGGCCTGCTTCAGCGCTGCCGGCGTCGCGGGCAGCCGTCCGGCGGCGGCCTCGCGCCAGGTCGCATCCGGCGTGGCGCGCCGGCCAGCCGACATGCGCGCGCTGACTTCCGGGTCAGGATCCGCCGCGAGCTTCGCTTCGATTGGTGCGCGCAGATCGGGCGGGAGCTCTTTCAGCGCCTCGAACGCGGCGAGCCGAACGGCGGCAATCCGATCACGATCGAGCGCCACGGCGACGAGCGCGTCGAACGCGTCGCGCGCGGTCTCGGACTTCGGTGAGGCGAGCAGCGCGCGCAGTGCGCCAATCGCGGCGGTCTGGACGCTCGCCGATGCATCGGCGAGCGCCGTCCGTGCCGGGCGGAGCGTGCGCGGATCGGCAGTCGATTCAAACGCGCGGAGCATGCCGACGCGGGCGCGGTCGTTTGCGGCGGGAAATTCCTGAAGCAGGTGTTCGAGCGCGCGCCCGCCAATCACCGCGAGTCGCGCGACGGCGGACTCCCGCGCCACCTCGTCCTCTGCACCCAGCGCGTCGATCAACTGCCGGACCTCCGCGCTGGATGACGAGCGAATAGTCATTGATCTGGGAATGTGGAAGTCTGCAAATCCCGGATTTCCAGATTACCTGATCTCCGTATCTCCAAATTCATTGAACTCGGACGACCAGGGCGGCGCGGCGGTTCAGCCGCCGTGTCTCCTCGCGACCGTTGTCGAATTTGGGCCGCTCCTCGCCGTAGCTGACAGTCCGCAGCCGATCCGCGGGGATACCGCGGCTCGCGAGGTAGTCGCGGACCGCGTTGGCGCGGCGTTCGCCGAGCGCCAGATTGTATTCGGCCGTGCCGATGTTGCAGGTGTGTCCTTCAATCTCGATGCGCAGGTTCGGATTCTCCTGGAGCGAGCGCACCGCTTCATCGAGGGCGCGCACGGCCTCGGGACGGAGACTGTAGCGGTCGAAGTCGAAGTGCACGTCCTCGAAGATCACTTCCTTGAGGGTTTCTTTGACCACCTGGATCGTGACCACGTCAGATGCGGACGCACCTTTGCTGTCGCTGACGCGCACGGTCACCGGGACTGGCCCCTCGACCATCGGCGCCGTCCACGGCGTCTGTCGTCCGGAGGTATTGGTCAGCGATCCGGCGGGCGCGCTCCACGTGTAAGTGAGCGCGTCGCCATCGGGATCCTGAGCCTCGGCGGTCACCGTCGATGTCTTGCCGACAAACACCACGCATGGTTCGCATCGTGCGCGCACGGTGGGCGGACGGTTCTGCGGGGCAGCCGCCGGCGGTGGCGGCGGGGGTGGCGGCGGCGGTGCGACGTAGATGCGCACGCCAGGGTGATAGCCGATGCGGCCTACCAGGTCCATGCGGTCGCCGGCGCCGTTGGTGTACTGCGTGAGGAACTCCTCGCGCTTGTCGACGGTGAAGCGATAGGTCCAGCCCAGACCGGCAAAAAAGCCGTTGCGATGCTGCCAGGTCAGACCGAGATTGAAGTTC
>JBKPSE010000518.1:0-7453 GCA_046765855.1 Acidobacteriota bacterium
GCGCTCCCGGAAATCGAAAAGACAAGGGGCAAGGTCGTCATCGTCGGCAGCGTCGCGGGCTGGACGGCGTCGCCGAACGCATCGCCGTACGCGATGAGCAAATTCGCAATTCGGGCGCTGGCGGACGCGATCACACCCGAGCTGTCGCTGCGCGGGGTGACAGTCACGCTGATCAGTCCGGGATTCGTGGCCAGCGATATCCGCCGCACCGACAACCAGGGGACCTTGCATGCCGGCGCCGCGGAACCGGTGCCGCAATGGTTGGTGGTGCCGACGGAAAAGGCCGTCCGCCACATCCTGCGAGCGGTAGCCGCGGGACGACGGGAGGCAGTCATCACCGGGCACGGCAAGATGCTCGTCGCCATCGAACGTTTCCTGCCGTGGCTGTCCCGCGCGATCAAACGGCGACTGGCGGCGCGGGGCGGCTATCGCTCCGAGCCCGGCACTGGGTGATCACGGCAGCGTCCGCCCTTGAATCGGGCGTGAGTCACATATATGCTAGTCGCACATATATGGCTCCCGATGCTTTCAGCGAACTGAAAAAAGGCAGCGCCGAGACGCTGGTCCTCGCCGTGCTCGAGGACGGCCCGCGGCATGGCTACGAGCTGGCAAAGGAGATCGACCGCCGATCCGCCGGACGGCTGATCTTTCACGTCGCCACGCTCTACACCACGCTTTATCGCATGGAGCACGACGGCTTGATCGCCGGCCGCTGGGTCGAGAAGGCGGGACACCGCCGCCGCCGCTTCTATCGCATCACGCCGTCGGGCCGGCGCAAGCTCGCCGCGGCGCGGCGCAACTGGCAGGACTTCGTCAGCGCCATCGACGGAGTCGTGCTCAAGCCGGCGGCACAGGAATGAGGACGCGATGCTGACAACCCGGCAGTGGGCGGCGATCGCCCGCGAGCGGCTGGCACCCTTCCTCGACGCGCCGCCCGATCGTGAATTCATCGACGAGCTTGCCGGGCACCTGATGCAGGCGTACGAGGAAGCGCGGCTCGACGGACGCAGCGAGCAGGAAAGCCGAGAGGCTGCCCTCGCGCTGCTGCGCCATTCGTCGCCGTGGATCGCCGCGGCGCGCGAACGCGGACGCCGGACATCGAGAGGAGGGTTCGTGGACAGGATCGGTTTCACCCGCGATGTGCGCCACGCGCTGCGCATGCTCCTGCGGACGCCGGCATTCAGCCTCATTGCCATCCTGACGTTCGCCGTCGGCATTGGCGCCAACACCGCCGTCTTCAGCTTTGTGAACGGCCTGTTGTTGCGCGCGCTGCCGTACCCGGACGCGGATCGCATCACCATGGTCTGGCTCGACAACCGCCGCGAGAACATCAGGGAGGACATCACCTCGTACCCGAACTACCGCGACTGGCGCGATCAGAATTCGACCTACGAACATCTCGCCGCTTACTCGCTCTCGGCGTTCGCGCTCACCGGCGCCGGCGAGCCCGAGCGCCTGATCGGCGCGCAGACGACGACGAACTTCTTCGACGTCATGGGCCTCAAGCCAGTGATGGGACGTCTCTTCACCACCGCCAACGAAACCGAAGGGCAGGACGCCGTCGTCGTGATTTCACACGGGCTGTGGCAGCGGCGATTCGGCGGAGTCTCCGACGTGATCGGCAAGACGATCACGCTGAACAGCACGCCGCACGAGATCATTGGTGTGATGCCCGCCGAGATGCGTTGGCCGGAGCGCGCCGAGCTGTGGAAGCCGCTGGCGCCGCCGCAGCAGCGGCGCGAGGCGCGCGGCTCGTTCTGGCTGCCGGTGATTGGCCGGCTCAAGCCGGGCGTCAGCGTCGCCACGGCACAAACGGAAATGGCGGGCATCTCGGCGCGGCTCGAGCAGGCGTATCCCGGCAACCGGGGCTACGGCGCCAACGTGGTCCCGTTGCGCGAGCAGATGGTCGGCAGCGTTGGACGTCCGCTGCGAGTGCTGATGGGCGCGGTCGGCTTCGTGCTGCTGATCGCGTGCGCGAATCTTGCCAATCTGATGCTCGGCCGGACTGCCGCCCGTCGGCGGGAACTCGCGATCCGTACCGCGCTCGGCGCCGGACGCGCACGGCTGGTGCGGCAGATCGTCACCGAGGCGCTGGTGCTGGCGCTTCTCGGCGGAGCCGCGGGTGTCGCGCTCGCGGTGTGGGTGACGAAAGCGTTCCTGACGCTGGCCGGCGACATCATGCCTTCGTCCGCCGCGATCGGCCTCGACGTTCGCGTCCTGGCCTTCGCTTTCACCATTGCGACGGTTGCGGCGCTGCTCTCTGGTCTGCTTCCGGCAATGCACGCATCGCGAACTGCCGTCGCTGATTCGCTGCGCGAAGGCGGACGGCAGGGTGGCCCGAGCGCCAGCCGCCGGACGCGCAACGTGCTGGTCGGCGCCGAAGTCGCGCTCGCCCTGGTGCTGTTGACCGGCGCCGGCCTGCTGCTGCGCACGCTGTGGGGCATGCAGGCAGTCGAACGTGGATTCAGCGTCGAGCGGATCGGAATGGCGAGCGTCAGCCTGCCGGCGACGGCATATCGCACTCCGGCGGACGTCCGCGCCTTCTACAGCCGATTCATGGAGAAGGTGCGTGCGCTGCCCGGTGTCGAGTCAGCCGCGTGGACGACGGGCGTTCTGCTGCCGCTTCTCGCCAATTCCGGCACCCTCACCTTCGAGGGCAAGCCTCTGCCTCCGCCCGAGCAGCGGGCGGAGTATCCGTACGAGCTCGTTTCCCCCGGCTTCTTCAGGACAATCGACGCCACGATGGCGGCCGGGCGGGAATTCACCGATCAGGATCACGACCGCGCCGCGCCGGTCGCGATCGTCAACGAGACTCTCGTACGCAGCGTCTGGCCCAACGAGAATCCGATCGGCAAGCGTCTCAAGCCCGGCGACGGCACGGACGCCGACCAGCCATGGATCACCGTCATCGGCGTGGTCAAGGACCTGCGCCGCGGCGATGTGAAGCGGCAGATCCGGCCGGAGATCTACTGGTGCTCGCTGCAGCTCACGCCGCGAACCGAGACGCTCGTCGTCCGCACCGCCGGCGATCCGGCCGCGATCATCCCTTCGATCCGGCGCGAACTGCAGTCGATCGATCCACAGCTTCCGCTTTTCCGCGTGACGACGCTTGCCGCGGAAATAGGCGACACCTTGAATCAATCGCGGTTCCAGGCCACGCTTCTCGCCGGCTTCGCGGTGGTCGCACTGCTCCTGGCGGCAATCGGGATCTACGGAGTGACCGCGCACGCGGTCAGCCAGCGCACACAGGAAGTGGGGATCCGGATGGCGATGGGTGCAGCGCGCGGCGACGTGCGCCTGCTCATTCTGAGGCAGCACGTAGCGCCGGCGCTGATCGGCGTGGCGGTCGGACTCGGCGGAGCGATCGCGTTGAGCCGCTTCCTCGATTCCTTGCTCTACGGCGTGCGCGCTGTCGATCCGGTTACCTATGGCCTGGTCGCAATCGCGCTCATCGGCGTGGCCATTGCCGCCTGCTGGATCCCGGCGAGCCGGGCGATGCGCGTCGATCCGCTCGTGGCGCTGCGCGCGGACTAACCGACGACGAGATCCTTGATCGTCGTCGGCGAGCCGGACTGCTCGAACCAGTCGATGCCTTCGCTGACCAGATCGAACTTGAGCCGGTAGCGCCCCGGAATCTGGGGCGCCTTTACCGTGATCGGGATTTCGACGGTGCCCCCTCCCTGCAGGTGATCTGGCAGCCAGGCGCGCTCGTAATCGCGATTGATCAACGATCCATCAGCGGCGCATAGCTGCGCACCCAGGCGGACGAGCCGGCGGCCGTAAGTGGCACGTGCCGGAAACGGCCTGGTAGACAGGTTGGTGACGCGCGTATTGATCTCGACAGCCTCGCCGGCGCGCGCTTTGATCGGCGCATTGCCGATGCGATCGAGCCACGAACTGGTGCCGAGTTCAATCCGCGCGCGCGGTGTCGCACCGGG
The DNA here is from genome assembly GCA_046765855.1 of Acidobacteriota bacterium. Lineage (GTDB taxonomy): Bacteria > Acidobacteriota > Vicinamibacteria > Vicinamibacterales > 2-12-FULL-66-21 > JAICSD01. The sequence continues at coordinate 3,939 of JBKPSE010000518.1, forward strand.
GATCGCATTGCCGAGGCCGCTGCGATCCCAAATCTCGTTTTCAATCCGCGTCCATTCCGGCGTGCCGGGCACGAACCGACGCGAGAACATGTTCTCGGGATGGTCCGTAATCTCCCAGCACAGGCGGTCGACGCCGATCTCCGCGGCCATCTTCCGTGCCAGGTTCATCTCCTCGTCGCTGTCATTGTGGGTGAACAGGATGTAGCGCCAGTTCACGAACGGCACGTCGAGCGCGTTCTTGCGCTTCTCGTCGACGACAGCCGTGAGATTTCGGATTGCCTTGGCGAAGTCGCCGCGCTGGCGGTATTGAACGTAGGATTCCTGCCGCGCGCCGTCGATCGAGAACGTCACTTCGTCGATGCCCGAGCGCGCCAGCCGGCGGGCGCCTTCTTCGGTCAGCGCCAGGCCGTTCGTACTCGTGTAGAGATAGATCTGCGGAAAGCGCGACTTGATGTATTCGACCATGTCGAGCGCGCGCTTGTGCAGGAAGGCTTCGCCGTAGTTGAAGAAATCGATGCGGCCCAGCGTTGGCCCGGCTTCGTCGACCACCTTCAGGAAGACGTCGTAATCGAGCATGCCGGCGTTGCGCGTCCGGGTGATGCCCGTCTCCGGCGCGCAGCACGATTGGTTGCATGAGATGTTGCACGCCGCCGTGCACTCGATGTAGAGACGCGAGGGCAGCGGCCCGACGTCGAGCGGACGCTGCGGCGGCTGTTCGTCTTTCTTGAGCGGCAGCTTGAGCGGACAGTCGCCGCAGAACTTCGATCCGCCGTTGACGATGTCCCGCCGCAGCCGCGACGCGGTCTCGCCGGTCCAGATCGCCGACACCGACGCGGCCCTGGTATCGCCGAGCACCCGCTTGCCGTAGGGATCCGCGCAGCCGCAGACCATGCGGCCGTCGCACAAGAGGATCATCGTGCTCCATGGCCACGAACACGTGAAGCGGGTCGCGAGGAAATTCAAAGACACGACGTATGGCCTAGGGCTGAGGTTGTCTTCGGGCTCAGGGCGGGAAGGCTCAGGGTTGTCTTACAGGCTCGGCCAGCAAGGAGGCATGAGGCATTTGCGACCGGTCATTTCTGTGTCAGCTTCTTGACGTAAGCCCCCAGCCGCTCGTTTTCGTACGAGACGATGTTCAGGAACAGGCTTTCGGACAGATAGTGGCGCCGCTCCGACTCGTCCATCTGCGCGATGATGTGCTGGATCTCGCGTGCCATGTCCTCGAAGCTCGCCTGCAGTTCGTGCTTTGCGGAGATCTCCTTGTAGAGCGCTTCGAGCACGGTCAGCAGGTCGCCGTCGAGCGTCAGCGGCGCGCCGGTCGTCAGCTTGATGGTGTGCATCTCAGGCTCCGAAGCTTTTGACGGCGCTGGGCTCATCGGGGTGTACTTCGATGAAATTCTGTGCGCCGGTCATCGTCAGCATGGTTTCCACGCGCTTCTGCACGCCGGCGAGCTTGAGCGCGCCGCCGGCGGCGCTGGCCTGCCGGTAGAGATCCATCAGACAACCGATCGTCGCGCTATCGACGTAGCCGACCGACGACAGATCGACGACGACGCGCCGCTCGCCCGAGGCGATCAGCTTCTGCACCGCCGCCGAGAACTCCGACAGCAGGGGATACATCAGCCGCGATTCCCCCACGCGGACGACGGCGATGCCGTTGGCGTGTTCGGTGGTGATGTTCATCAATGACTCCTTGCGCCGCGCCTGCGTGGGCGGACCGGCTGGTTCTCCTGCACGCGCTTCAATTGGTGCGCGAGCTCGATGCGGCCGCGGTTGATCCGCGACTTGACAGTGCCTTCCGGCAGGCCGAGGCGATCGGCGATCTCCTGATACGACAGCTCCTGCAGATCGCGCAGCACCACCGCCGTGCGCAGTGTCAGCGGCAGCGCCTCGAGGGCGGTGCGCAGCTGGGCGCGCAGGTCCTGGTGCTCGGCCTGCGCGTACGGCCCGCGCTCCGGGGTCGCCGGCTGCAGGTCGTTCGAGTCCACGTCGCGCGCGATCGTCTGCCGCTCCTTGCGCACGCTGCGATAGTGATCGATGCACAGGTTGCGGCTGATGCTGATGATCCAGGTCTGAAAGTTCGCCCGGCGATCGAACGTGTTCAGGGCCTTGAAGATCTTCAGGAAGATGTCCTGCGTGAGATCCTCGGCCTCGTCGTGCTTGCCGACGAACTTGTATGCGACGTTGAACACCTTGCGCCAGTTCTGGCGCACGATCTGTTCCCACGCGACCTGATCGCCCGCCAGGCACTGCTCGATCAGGCTGTCGGGCGTCATCGGCTGCGCAGCCGCGGAATCAGCAGACATGCGTCGTAATCTGATATCTTACACGCTTTGACCGGAGTCTACCGACAGGGACCCGTGCTGGTGTGCGACGGCGTCCCGCTCGAGCCCATCGCGGCGGAGCATGGCACACCGCTCTACGTCTACAGCGCCGCCACCATCGACCAGCGCTACCGCGCCATCGACGACGCCTTCGCCGGCTACCCCCACTCCATTCATTACGCGCTCAAGGCCAACTCGACGCTGGCGATCGCGCGGCGGCTGCGCGCGCTCGGCAGTTTCGCCGATGCCAACTCCGGCGGCGAAATCGAAGTGGCGCGGCGCGCCGGCTTCACACCCTCCCAGATCGTCTTCACCGGCGTCGGCAAGACGATGGCGGAGCTCGGCGCGGCCATCGACATCGGCGTGCGCAGCATCAACGTGGAGTCGGCGGGGGAGATCGAGCGCATCGAGGCGCTGTCGCGCGAGCGCAAGACCCGGACGAAGATCGCCATCCGCGTCAATCCCGACGTCGACGCGAAAACGCATCCGCACATCTCGACGGGGATGAAGATCAACAAGTTCGGGATCCCGATCGACGAAGTGCGCCAGCTGTGTGCCCTGACACGCGGACGCCCGAACGTGCAGATCGTCGGCCTGCACGCGCACGTCGGGTCGCAGATCACGAACATGGAGCCGCTGACACACGCCGCAGCGGCGCTGGTGACGCTGGCGCGCGAGCTGGCGCTCGACGGGACGTCGATCGAACACCTCGACATCGGCGGCGGCCTGGGCGTGTCCTACGACGGTTCGCCGGTGCCAGGCGCGGACGAGTACGCGGCGGCGGTGCTGCCGGTGCTGCGCCCTTCCGGCCTCGAGATCGTGCTCGAACCGGGCCGCCACATCATGGCGCCCGCCGGCGCGCTGCTGACGCGCGTCGTCGACGTCAAGGGTCCCTTCGTCGTCATGGACGCCGGCATGACGGAACTGATCCGCCCGATGATGTACAACGCCTTCCACCGCATCGAACCCGTTGTCCGCACCGACGCGCCGTCCTCGTCCGTCCATATCGTCGGGCCGCTGTGCGAGAGCAGCGACACGCTGGGGAAGGATCGCGAGATCCCTCGTCCCAACGTGGGCGACGTGTTTGCCGTGCTCGACACCGGTGCCTACGGGTCCGTGATGGCGTCCAATTACAACCGCCGCCTGATGCCCGCCGAGGTGATGGTCGAGAATGGCGCCGCGCGTGTGATC
>JBKPSE010000519.1:0-5317 GCA_046765855.1 Acidobacteriota bacterium
GGCAGTTGGCAGTGGCAGTTCGCAGTTAGCAGTTGGCAGTTGGCAGTGGCAGTTCGCAGTTAGCAGTTAGCAGTTGGCAGTTGGCAGTTCGCAGTTAGCAGGTAGCAGTGGCAGTTGGCAGTTGGCAGTTAGCAGGCGTCAGTTCGCAGTTGGCAACTGGAGAGGCCGCTAGTACTTCGGCCAGCCGCCGACATCCTTTTGAGAATCGATGATCCGTCCCGTGCCGCGTTCGACGTCGCGCACGATGCGTGCGTCGACGGCGTCGCGAACCGGACGGGTCGCGCCGGCGCCCGCCAGCACGTCGCGCAATGCCTGCTGCGCCGACGTCGTACGCACCATCGGCGCGGCGAGCGGCCGCTCCAGGAACTGCACCCCAATACGCGCAGCATTCGACTCGGCCGATCCGAACATCAACCGGTTGTTGGCGGTCAGTGAATCACGTCCCTCGACGACGTTGCCCTGCGCGAAATAGACCGCTTCCGCCGTCGCGGTGAGCACGATCGGCGGGCGTTCGCGTCTGCTGCTCGGTCCCGGCCGGATGTAGTTGCCGACGAAGTTGACCGACAGATGGTCGCCGACCATCCCGTGCGCGATCGCGCCGTAGTCGTAGATGACATTGTTCCGCACATCGAAGGTGGGAAACGGCGGCGCGCCGTAATTGTCTCCAAGCCGCGGATTGCGCGAATCGTTGTGCGCCCAGAGATTGTGGTGCAGCGTCACCCCGCCGACGGCGCGGATCAGCGATCCATACCCGTGTGGCCCCTTGCTGTGCACGCTGCGGTTCAGCCCTTCCGCGATGACGCTCCATTGAATGGTGACGTCGTGGATCGCACCGCTCGCCGAGAGCGTCTCGTCCACCGCCCATGACGCCGACACGTGGTCGATCAAAACGTGATGGCTGCCCCCGGCGATATTGAGCGCATCGACTTCCTTGCCGCTGATGTCGCCGGGCCGGAAGCGCATGTGGCGGACGATGACATCGTGGGTGTGGATGGTCACTTCCTGTCCACGGATGCACACACCGCCGCCGGGCGCGGTGCTGCCGTCAAGGGTGAGGAACGGCTCGCGAATATCGATGGCGGACTCGAGTGTAATCAGGCCGGCGACGCTGAACTCGACGATACGTGGCCCTGCCGCGGCGAGGGCGGCGCGAAGGCTGCCCGGCCCGGAATCCGCGAGTGTGGTCACGGCCACCCGTCGCCCGCCTCGTCCGCCCGGTGTTTCGGCGCCGAATCCCTCCGCTCCGGGCGTCGCCGGCGGTGGCGGGTGGAGCAGCGCCAGCAAAGTGGCTAGGCCACATGCGGCCAGCGGTAACCTCATTGCCGGCGAGTATGCCATTTTCATAAACCACTTGACACCTTCCGCGTGGTTGGGCTCTCCTGTGCAGCGGCGACAGTCAAAGTGGACTGTCCACTACGAGGAGTGAGCGCGATGACACGTGTATCTGCCAGCCTGTGTCTGGCGCTGGCCCTGCTGGCCGCCCCCGCGGCGGCGCAGGACTTTCGCGGCGGAATCCGCGGCACCGTGAGCGACGCGACCGGCGGCGTGCTGCCGGGCGTGACCGTCACCGTCACCAATGCCGAGACGAAGGTCACCCAGACCGCCGTCACGGACGACCGGGGCCTGTTCGAAGTTCTCTACCTGAATCCCGGCACCTACACCGTCAGCGTCGAGCTCTCCGGTTTCAAGACCGCCGTCCGTACTGGCAATGACGTGCGGATCGGGGACGTTCTGCGCCTCGACTTCACGCTGCAAGCCGGCGGTGTGAGCGAGACAGTGCAGGTGACCGCCGACACGCCGCTGCTGAACACCACGACCGGCGTCAGCGGCACGACCATCGATGCCAAGCAGATCGCCGAGCTGCCGCTCGGCGACGGCACCGCCTACATGCTGACGCGCCTCGCGCCGGGGATTACCGATTCGTCCGACCTGCACTTCGCGCGGCCGGCCGACAACGGCAACCTCGCCGGCATCGTCGCCAACGGCGTGCAGGGGGGCAATGAGTTCACGATCGACGGGGCGCCGAACATGTCGAACGCGCGCGGCGTCGGCTTCTCGCCGCCGTCGGATGCGATCTCGCAGTTCAAGGTGCAGACCAACGCCTTCGACGCGCAGACGGGACACACGGCCGGAGCCGTGGTGAACCTGGCATTGAAGAGCGGGACGAATGCGCTCAAGTTTGCCGGCGGCTACTTCAACCGCGACAGCAGCCGCACGGCGACGCCGCTCCTCACGATCCGCAATGCGGGCAGCAAACCGACGCGCGAGTACAACCGCTACACCGGCACGCTCAGCGGACCGATCGTCCGCAACAAGACGTTCTTCATGGGATCGTTCGAGCACCTGCGCGACGTGCAGCCGGAGCCGACGACGTTCACGGTGCCGACGGAGAAGATGCGCAGCGGCGATCTGAGCGAGTTCAGCACGCCGATCTTCGATCCGTCGACCGGCAGCGGCAGCACGGTCACGCGCACCGCGTTTGCCAACAACTCGATTCCCGCGGCGCGCATCAATCCGGTCGCGGCGGCCTACGCCGCGCTCTACCCGCTGCCGAACAAGCCGGGGACCAATCTCAATTACTTCTCCAACCAGCTGCGTCCCTACGACTACAACTCGGCGATGGGGCGCGTCGATCACAACTTCAGCTCCAACGATCGGATGTTCGTGACCGGTTACTGGAACAAGCGGCGTGAGGATCGCTACAACTGGGCGCAGGATGCGGCCAACGCGACCGACGGGGGCAAGATCGGCGGCTTCTTCGTGACCAAGGGATTCGACTATCGCAGCAACACCGGCGTGACCGGCGGTTACACGTCGGCGCTGTCGCCGCGCCTGCTGCTCGATCTGCGCACCAGCTGGTCGCGATTCGGCGAGAGCCGGGATCCGGCCGACAGCTTCGATCCCGCTTCCCTGGGATTCTCTCCCGCCGCCGTGCAGGTGATGGGCAATTACCAATACCTGCCGCTCTTCACGTTCGGATCGTGGAGCACGAACAACGAGAACTCCACCGTCTCGTCGCTCGGCTCGAAGCGCTCCGACTGGGGAAGCGGTTTCAGCCGGCCGATGGACACCGTCTCGGTGACGCCGACGCTGACCAAGATCTGGAATTCACACACGTCGCGCGCCGGCTACGACTGGCGCTGGCAGCGCTGGAACATCGTCAACGACGGCTTCCCGGGCGGGCGTTATCACTTCAACGGCTTCTTCACGCGGGCCAGCAATTCCGCGGCGTTGAACGATCGGGCACAGACGTGGGCGCAGTTCCTGCTCGGGCTGCCGACGCCGCAGACCGGCGCGGTGGCGACGCCGGGCACCGCCTCGAGCCAGTTCGAGATCGGGTCGGAGGGGGTGTTCACGCAGATGTACAACGGGCTGTTCGTCCAGGACGACTGGCGCGCGACCCGGAAACTCACGGTGAATCTCGGGCTGCGCGTGGAAATCAACACGGGGATGCGGGAGAAAGACAACCGCAATCTCGCCGGCTTTGATTTCAGCTCGAGCAATCCGATCGAGGCGCAGGCGGTCGCCGCCTACACAGCCAGTCCGATCGCGCAGATTCCGCCGAGCGAATTCAAGATCAAGGGGGGTCTGCTGTTCGCCGACGGACCGGTGAACACGACGGTGACCAAGGCCCTGCCGCGCGGCGCCTTTTCGTATCTGCTCAACGAGCGCACCAACCTCCGCGGCGGCTTCGGTCTGTTCTCGTACGACTACTTCTTCGAGAACATCAATCAAGCCGGATTCTCGCAGGCGACGCCCATCCAGGCGACCAACGACAACGGCCTGACGTTCACCGGAGCGACGCTGTCGAATCCAATCCCGAACGGGCAGTTGACGCAGCCGGTCGGCAGCGCGCTCGGGCTGCGCAGCCAGCTCGGACAGAACCTGGGGACGCTCTATCAGCCGGATCGAGAGGCGGCCTATTACCGTCGATGGGAACTGGCGCTGCAGCGCGACTGGCGCGGCGGAGTGGTGACTGGATTCACCTACATCGGGTCGCGGGGCGTGAATCTCCCTGTCGCCCGCCCGATCAACAACCTGCCGCTGCAATACCTTTCGACCTCGCGCAGCCGCGACGCTGCAGTCGAATCGCTGCTGTCGGGCAACGTGACGAATCCCTTCGCCGGCCTGCTGCCGGGCAGCACGTTGAACAACGCGACCGTGGCCCGTTCGCAACTGCTGCGGCCGTTCCCGCAGTTCGGCACCTTCTCGGTCGAGGAGTACACCGGATCGGATCGGTACGACGCGCTCACGCTGCAGCTCGAGAAGCGGTTCAGAAGCGGCAACTCGCTGACGGCGCAATACACCCGCTCGCGCCTGCGGGACCGGTTGAACTTTCTCAATCCACAGGACGGCGCGCTCGAGGATCGCGTCTCGCCGAACGACCGGCCGAATCGCTTCTCGATCGGCACGAGCCTGCGCCTGCCGTTCGGCCGCAACGAGCGTTGGGGCAGAGACTGGAACCGCCTGGTCGATGCCGCGCTCGGCGGCTGGCAGTTCAGCGGGACCTATCAATACCAGGACGGCTTCCCGCTGTCCTGGGGGAACGTCTATTACGACGCCGCGTGCGGCAGTCCGACCTCGCTCGTCTCGAACATCGGCGCCAAGCGGAGCGGCGGCATCGCCGGCCTCGACGCGGGCGTGCCCGCCTGGGACGTGTCGTGCTTCTACTTCCACGACGCGGCGGTCCAGACCAATGGCGTCGACGATCCGGCGAAGCAGCGCGCCGATCAGCGCATTCAGTTGAACAACAACGTGCGCTATTTCCCGTCGACGCTGCCGAACGTGCGCACCGACAATCTGCACCTGCTCGACATCGGGCTCTACAAGAACTTCGCGCTGGGGCGGGGCATGAAGCTGCAGTTCCGCATGGAAGCAATCAACGCGCTGAACTACACGGTGCTGTGGAATCCGGACACCAATCCGCGCAACGCCTCGTTCGGGTTCATCAACCAGGACCGCAACAACCCACGCGACGTTCAGCTGGGAGTGAGGGTGACGTTCTGAGGGCTGACGCTGTCGTGCTAACGGTGCTACAGGTGCGGTCAGGTGCTAAGGGTGCTGGTGCTAACGGTGCGGTCGGGTGCTAAGGGTGCCGTGCTAACGGTGCGGGTGCTACAGGTGCGGGTGCTACAGGTGCGGGTGCGAGGGTGCGGGTGCGAGGGTGCGGGTGCTACAAGCGCGGGTGCTACAAGCGCGGGTGCGAGGGCGCGGGTGCGAGGGCGCGGGGTGCCAAGCGTGCGGTGCACTTTTTAGCACGGTGCGCACGTTCGGCACCAGCACCTTTAGCACCCGACCGCACCTGTAGCACCAGCAC
>JBKPSE010000520.1:0-2434 GCA_046765855.1 Acidobacteriota bacterium
GATCTCGCGAAAGCGGCGCGCGGCGAGATCGAGCGCGGCGCCGTAGGCGATGGGGGCGAATCCCTCGTTGCTTCGAACCAGGTTCGTCTGCAGCCGATCGGGATGCGCACCCTGCAAGTAGCGCTTTACGCCCTTCGGGCAGAGCATGCCGTGATTGAATGGGAATTCCTCCCAGGGGGCGAAGCCGATCACCTGCTCGTCGCGCACTTTCAGCTGAATGCCGCACTGCATGCCGCAGAACGAACAGTGGGTCTTGACCAGGCGATCGGATGGACGGCGCGCCGATTCTTCCCAGCCGCCGGGAGGTTCGTAATTGGGATGCGGGCCGTACGCGCGCGCAAGCGCCTCGATCGGGAGCGGAGGGTTAGCCACGAAGTTGTGCCTTCAGTCTGAGCTGCGCGGACGCGAGCGACACGCGCTTGCACGGGGGACACAGTCCCTGCCAGGTCTGCGCGGGACCGTCGATCCGGTAATCGAACCCGAGCTCCGGCAGGACGCGGCGCAGATCTTCGATTTGCATCCGCGACGCGTAACGGGCGCCGCAGCGCGCGCAGAACGCTCCCTCGTCGGCAGCACCGTGCGCCTGATACAGCTTGACGCCGAGCTGCGCCGGACGCTGGAAGATGTGGAAGAACTTGCCGAACGGCAGATACAGCAGCGCGCCGATCACGGTGATCGCATGGAGGATGGAGAGGAATCCGTAGAACGCCCCGGCGAACCACAACGTGGACGCGGTCAGCGCGAGTCCGGTGATCGAAATCGCGAACAGCAGAATCAGCGGCAGGAAGTCGGTGGCGAAATCCTGCAGCGCCAGCGCGCCGCGATCGCGCAGCCGCCGCCACAGTGCCAGCGTAATGCCGGCCAGCACCATGGCCGCGGCGATATCGAGGCCGTGGAACAGCAGCCACGAGATCACGGTGCGGATCGGAAACGATCCGACGGCAAAACCGAACAAATAGGTGACGTAGGTCATCTGATCGTTGCCGGCAGAACCGAAGTGGATCCAGCCGAAGACCAGCGGGAACGTGATCGCCACCGCGAGCAGGCAGCCCCAGAACAGCAACTGATGCATCCACCAGCGCAGGCGGGAGCGTTTCAGAATGAATGTCTGTCCAAGCACATGGCTAGCCAGCGTGCGCGACAGGATCGCGCCGCTGCGCGGCAGACCTTCGGCGCGAAGCAGATAGAAGGTGCGCTCGAAGAACCGCCGCGTCGGCGGTTTGTTCAGCCACACCGCGTAGTGGTAGACGATCCCCCAGGTCGCGACGATGACGGCGAACGTGTAGATGACGAGCGCCGGATCGAAGTTCTGCAGCTTGCGCGAGCCGACGACAATCGCCGCCACCAGCAGTCCCGTCGCCATCGTCGCCCACGCTCCCGCGCGCAGCTGCTCGGCCTGGCGTGAGGACAACAACGTCGCGCCGGCGCGTTCGATCGCCTGCTGCCGCGGCAGGAAGATGCGGTAGTTCAGTAGCCACAATCCCGCCGCCGTCAGCGCGAGCAGGCCGAATCCGGGCCACAGCTGGCCGATGCGATCGCGGAAGAAACCCAGCAGGAGCGGAGGGAAAAAGCCGCCGAGCCCGCCAATGGCGCCGACCAGCCCGGTGACCGTCGCGACGCTCTGCGGAAAGAATTGCGGGACGAGCTTGAACACGGCGCCGTTGCCTGCGCCCAGCAGCGCCGCGCAGCCGAGCGCGCCGACGGTGAAGGGGATCATCGAGGGCCACATCAGCAGCAGCGCGAACGGAATCACGCCGGCGAACACGCCCGAGAGTACGCGCGCGCCGCCGATGCGATCCGACAGAATGCCGCCAACCGGCCGCATCAATGTCGCAAGGACGACGAACCCGGCGGTGCGCAAGCCGGCGTCGGCCGCGGTCAAGCGAAACTGATCGCGCAGCAGCGTCGGAAGGTAGACCGAGAACGCGACGAATCCGCCAAAGGTCAGGAAGTAAAACGCGGCGAGCGCCCACGACAGGCGCTCTGTCGTCAAGACCGCGATCATCGCCCTCACGGACGAGGGACGAACCGTGGCCGGCGCGTTGCGTGCGAACAGGAAGAACACCACGGCCCAGACGAAGGAGAGAGCCGCGAGAGTATAGAAGACGGCATCGCGGCCGTAGTGCGCGGCGACCACCGGCCCGAGGAACACGGCGGCCGAATGCCCCATATTGCCAAGGCCGTAGATGCCGAGCGCGGTCCCCTGCTGCTCCGCCGCGAACCAGCGCGACGAGAACCCGACTCCAACCGCGAATGACGCCCCGGCGACGCCAAGCAGAAAGGCATAGCCGATTAGCTGTGAATAGGTCGCCGCACTCGGCACGATCGCCGCCGCGCCGCTGACGAAGAGGAACAAGGCGGCGAACATGAAGCGTCCGCCGATCCGATCGGTGAGCATGCCGATCGGCAGACGGGCTAGAGATCCGAGCAACAC
>JBKPSE010000521.1:0-5646 GCA_046765855.1 Acidobacteriota bacterium
CCTGGACCTGGCTGGCGCGGGTGCCGGCCGAGAAGCGCGCGATGAAATCGTTCAACTGCGCAATCTTCTTCTCGCGCTGAGCGTTCTCCGACTCGACACGGCTGCGGATCTGCGTCTTGGCGAGCACCATGTCGTCGTAGCCGCCCGTATAGGTGATGATCGTCTGGTAATCGATATCCGCAATGTGCGTGCAGATGCCGTTCAGGAAATGCCGATCGTGCGAAATGACGATGAGCGTGCCGCTGTAGTTGTTCAGGAAATCGCTGAGCCAGTGGATCGATTCGAGGTCGAGGTGGTTGGTCGGCTCGTCGAGGAGCAGCGCCTGCGGCGCTCCGAACAGTGCCTGCGCCAGCAGCACACGGACCTTCTGCCCACCCTGAAGCTCCGACATCTTGCGTTCGTGCAGCGGTTCGGGGATGTCGAGGCCGTCGAGCAGCACCGCGGCGTCGCTTTCCGCCGTGTAGCCGTCTTCTTGGCCGACGAGCCCCTCGAGCTCGGCGAGCCGCATGCCCTGTTCGTCGGTCATGTCGTGGATCGCGTAGAGCCGTTCCCGCTCGTCGAGCGCCTTCCACAGCCGCTGGTTGCCCATGACGACCGTGTCGATGACGCGGAACTCGTCGAAGGCGAACTGATCCTGACGTAGGACACCAAGCTTCTGCGGGCGGCTGACGGTCCCCGCCTGCGGCGCCATCTCGCCGGTCAGCAATTTCATGAACGTCGACTTGCCGGCGCCGTTCGGACCGGTAAGTCCATAGCGCCGCCCCGCCGAGAAGGTCGTCGTGACATCCTCGAACAGGACCTTGGAACCGAACCGCATCGACACGCCGCTGACTGAAATCATCGTAAGGCCGTACTCCTCGCCGATCTGGGCATTGATGAACCTCCTATTGTAACGTACCCGGCGTGGAGCGCGCCGCCGCGGCGAACGGACCGGAGTGGCGCGTGTCGCGCGGCGAATCGGGCGCTCGTCTCGACAAGTACCTGGCCCACCCTCAACGGCTCGGCTCGCGAGCGCGGGCGGCGTCCGCGCTCGAGCGCGGCAAAGTCTTCGTCAACGACGAAGAGGCGGGCATCGACACCGCCGCGCGACGGATGCTGGAGGGCGATCGGGTCCGCGTGTGGATGGATCGTCCGGGCAGCGCCCGGCCCCGCCGCAGCGGCCCGCTCAATTCCGGCGATCTGCAGATCGTCTATGAGGACGAAGGCCTGATCGTCGTGAACAAGCCGGCCGGGCTTCTGTCGGTGCCGCTCGAACGCAAGGGCGCGGCGCCCTCCGCATGGGATCTGGTCGAACGCCATCTGCGCCCGTCGGGAAAGCGCAAGCCGTTCGTCGTCCATCGCATCGACCAGGACACGTCAGGTCTGGTCGTCTTCGCCAAGGACGCCGACGCGCAGTCGCGTCTGAAAGCGCAGTTCAAGCGCCGCCAGCCCGAACGGATCTATCTCGCCGTCGTCTACGGGCACCCGAATCCGCAGAGCGGCGAGTGGCGCGACCATCTGGTCTGGGACGAGAAGGCGCTGATCCAGAAGCAGACGCATCCGGGCGATCCCGATGCGCAGGAAGCAATCAGTGAATACCGCGTGCGCGAGCGCTTCCGCGACACGTCGTTGATCGAGGTGCGGCTGCGGAGCGGCCGGCGCAATCAGATCAGAATCCAGGCGCGCCTGCGCGGCCACACGCTCGTAGGCGAGAAGCGCTACACGTTCGGCCCTGAAGCGCTGCGGCCGATCCAGTTCGAACGCCACGCCCTGCACGCGTGGCGGCTGGCGTTCGACCACCCGGCGGATGGCCGGCGGATGGAGTTCGAGGCGCCGCCGCCGCCGGATTTCGCGGCGCTGCTCGCGCGCCTGCGCGCCTAGCGTTCGCGCTCGAACGTCAGATACAGCGGACCGACGCCGAGGATTCCGAGTAGCGACAGCGTGCCGCTTCCGGCGCGGTTGATCACGATGAACCTCGCCTCCTCCCCCGGCGCGAGGTCGACATCGAGGTTTTTCCAGAACAGGGTGTTGTGCGCTTTGAGCCGGTGGGGGCCCGCGGCAATGTCCCGCGCCGCCTGCTGGCCGAACATCAACGTGGCGAGCGGCTCGCCATCGATCGAAACAACGATCTGCCGATCGCGCACATCGTCTTCGTGCCGGCGCGTGACGACCACACGCGCCGTCGCTGCGGCTGGCATCACGTCAGTGTAATCGCGAAAAAGTTACTGACGCGAATTGCGACGGTCGCGCGAGCGCGCCCCGGTTATTTCCGCGCGATTGGCGGGATCCGGATTTGCTCTCGCGCTGGCCACTCTTATGCGCATCATCTGGCTGTTCCCGCTTACGCTGTTTGCCGTCGCCGCTGGTCTCGTGCTCCGCGCGCGCCGGCGTGGCAGCGAGGCACGGCTGCTGACCACGGAGCCGGTCAGCGGGCAGTGGCTCGCCGAAGCGCGCGCCCGCGAAGACCACCCGTGGTGAATCTCGAGAAGCGCGGCCGTCCCGCCGATGCGCGGGACAAGAGAAGGGGGATGTACGGATGAGGGTGCGGGCGAGGGCGTCCTCGCCCGCACGGCGGACAGTCCGGAGGCGGTCTACCGCTCGCTGCCGCCGGATCGAGTGTTACTGTCGGGCGTGTCGCTGCTCGGGCTCCACTCCTCGCTGCTGGAGGAGCGCTCGTCCCTGCGGCGCCGGTGGCGCATAGAGCCTTCACTGGAACGGTTGCGCATGCTCTCGCTGCCGTAGCCGCTCTCGTTATCCGACGAGCTGCGATTGCGTTCGTTGCCGAGGTTGCCCTCGGACTGCAGACGCTGTGATTCGCTGCGGTTCATGCATTCCCTCCTTCCAGTAGAAGATGCAAGGCATATTCACCCAGCCATAACGCTGGTCAGCTGTACGTGAGGTCCAGAAGCCTGAAGCGTCGGGCGCGTGACGTCGCGATGGCTCGGCTCCCTGGTCCCGTTGCGTCTCTAGGTAACATGGGGCATGCGTCAGTTGCTCCTGGCCGCCGTCGTTCTTCTGTCGTGGCAGCCGCAGCCCCCCCAGGCTGAGCCCGTCGTCCGGATCGGCCTTACGCAGAACGCCGCGGCGGTCACCGTGCGATCGACCAGCACGTTCACTGTCGAGCAGCACGCGACCCGATCGGCGACGTTCGCGTCGGTTCTGGCGGTGGACCCATCGGCAAGCGGTCCAGTGCAGAAAGCGGACCTCCAGTACCGGATGACCGTCGCGATCGACGGCGACACGATGCTGGTGATGCCTCCCGGCGCACGCGTGCGCATCGAGCCGCCCGCGGCGCCGCTGGAGATCGACACGCGCGCCTATCGCGGCGCGCTCGAAGTATTCGGGAATACCCGGCGGACGTTGACCGTGGTCAACGAGCTGCCGCTCGAGGAATACCTGCGCGGCGTCGTACCCAACGAGCTGAACCCGACGACATTCGGACAGATCGAGGCGCTCAAGGCGCAGGCGGTTGCGGCACGGACCTACATCCAGCGCAACCTGGGTCAATACAGAAACGAAGGGTATGACGTGTGCGCGACCGACGCCTGCCAGGTCTACTTCGGCGTGCTGACCGAAGATTCGCTCGCCACACAAGCCGTGCTCGATACCCGCGGCCTTGTCGCGACGTATGAAGGCAAGCCGATCAACGCGCTCTACAGCTCGACCTGCGGCGGGCGCACTGAGGATGCCGAGAACATCTTCAACGAAAAGGTTCCCTACCTCGTTTCGACCGCGTGTGAATACAAGCATCCGAAACCGCAGCCGTTCACGACCTCGCGCACGATAGCCAACTGGAAGGAGGGAGTGCTGGCCGTCGCGCGCGTGTCCAGCTTCAGCGACGCGGCGCGTTTCACCGGTCTCCCGGACGGCGGCGAGCCCTCCGCGACGGATGCGGCGACGCTGGCGACGTTCATCCGCCAGACGTTCTATCCATCGGTATTGACCGCCTCGGACGCAGCGTTCGTGAACGAGCAGGGAATCCTGCCGCCGCTCGGATCACTGCCGCGCGAAGAGCTCCTCTTCCGGCTGATCGACAAGAAGGGCGCGTTCGAATGGCAGCAGGGCGTGCTCGTCTCCTGGGACGGGCAGAAGATGCGTCTGCTTGTCGGCGGCCAGCCGAAAGATTTCGCGCTGAGCCCTGATGCGCTGATTTATCAGCGCATCGGCGACGAGCGCCTCCCGCTGCGCGAAGGCGCGTGGATTGGCGGCGAGCTCGTCGACTTTCGCGCCGAAGGGAACACGATTCCGATGCTCGTCTTCCGCATCAATTTCGCAAACCCCGCGGCGGACCGCTATTCGCGTCTCGCCATGTGGCAGGTCCACAAGACCAAGGCGGAGATGGACGCCGCCATCCGGTCGCTGGCCATCGGCGAGTTCACGGACATGCGCGTCGTGCAGCGCGGCGCGTCCGAGCGCCTCGTTAGCACGGAAATCGTCGGCACGACCGGCCGTCGCCTTCTTCCTGCACTGCGGCTGCGCACCCTGTTCGGCCTGCGCGACAGCCTCTTCTCCTACGACATCGAGCGCAACGCCAACGGCGGCGTCGTCGGCGCATCGTTTTTCGGCCGCGGGTGGGGGCACGGCGTCGGCATGTGCCAGGTGGGCGCCTACGGAATGGCCCTCGATGGCGCGACGTACGAGGAAATCCTGAAGAAGTACTACAAAGGGATCGAGCTGAAGAAGCTTTACTGAGTGCGCTCGGAATGGGCAATCCCGTGCTGCGGGATCACCGCGTACACGATGGCCGTTGCGATCCAATAGCAGCGCGTCGGCAGCGAAGCCATCGCTTCAGCGAATCGTCCGAGGCCTCAGCGGCAATCCACCGCTGACGCGATCAACGACTCGAGGGCCTCGGGTTCCGCCGGTTTGGTGACGTGGTAGTCGAAACCGGCCGCATAGGCGCGGCGCTGGTCCTGTTCCTGCCCCCATCCGGTGAGCGCCACCAGCACCACGCTGCGGCCGAGCGCCGCACGAATGCGCCGCGCCGCTTCGTAACCGTCCATGCGCGGCATGCCGATGTCGAGCACGGCAATCTGCGGCTGAAACTTCTCCGCCAGCTCCACGGCCTGTGTCCCGTCGGCGGCGACGAGGACCTGATGGCCCATGCATTCGATCATCATGCGCAGCATCTCGGCCGCGTCGGGGATGTCCTCGGCGACCAGGACACGGCACTGCGCGTGAGCCCGCCGCGGATCCCGCGGCTGGTGGTCGCGCCTCGCCGCCGCAACCACCGGCAGCCGGATCATGAACGTCGTCCCCTTGCCCGCGCCCTCGCTGCGCGCCTCGATGTGGCCGCCGTGCAGCTCGATCAGCCGCTTGGCGAGCGCCAGACCGATCCCGAGGCCGGTGCGCGAGCGGCCGGTGGTCGGCTCGATCTGCACGAACATGTCGAAGACCGACGGCAGGTACGCCGGGTCGATGCCGATGCCGGTGTCGGTGAGCGTGACCAGCGCTTCGTTGGCGTACTTCGACGCATTGAGCGTGATGCGGCCGCCGCGATCGGTGTACTTCACCGCGTTGTTCAGCAGATTCGCGAACGCCTGCGCCAGTCGCGTCAGGTCCGCGTACACCCAGAGCGGATCGTCCGGCAGATCGACGGTGACCAGGTGGCCCGCGGCCTCGCTCAACGGCTCGATCGTCTCGAGTGCGCTGCGGATCGCGCTGCGC
>JBKPSE010000522.1:0-9129 GCA_046765855.1 Acidobacteriota bacterium
GTCGTGCTGACGGTGCTAAGGGTGCGGGAGGGTGCTAAGGGTGCTGGTGCTAAGGGTGCTAAGGGTGCTAGGGGGTGCTGGTGCTAGGGGTGCTAGCACCTCGCGGCCGCTTAGCACTCTCAAAACGGCCGCGCGCTAGACGATGGCGGGCGCCGACGCTCTGAAGTCGGCGCCGAGAACCTCGACCGAATTGCCGCCCAGCCACGAGTCGATCACTCTCGCATAGACCGATCGAAAGTCCGTTTCGAACCTGACGTCCTGTCCGTTGTTCTCGAGCGTCGGATTGTCCGGGGTGATGCGCAGATTCGGCGCGGTGCCATAGATGTCCCCCTTGACCGCGCCGCCCATCACCATCATCACGCTTGCGGCGCCGTGGTCGGTGCCGGCGCTGGCGTTCTCGTTGATGCGACGGCCGAATTCCGAGAACTGCAGGATCATCGTGTCGTTGAACAGCCCCTGGCGCGTCAGGTCGTTGTAGAACGCGAGCAGCCCGTCGTTGAGGGTCGCCATCAACGCGGTGTAGGCGCCGTTTGCCTGGTTGGTGTTCTGTCCCGAATGCGTGTCGTATCCGCCGGTCTGTACGAAGAACACTCGGGTGCCCACCCCTGAGACCATCGCGCCGGCGACCGCCTGCAGCGCCTGACCGAAGCCGTTGTTCGGGTAGACCGCGGCCGGCCGGTACGACGCGACCGCTGCAACCCGATCGAGCGTGGCGAATGCATCCCGTACCGTCCCGTTGACGAACGACAGATGCGGCATGTCCACTGGAACGTGCGACGCGATTCGCGTCGCGCTCTGGCGCGCGAACTGTTGCTCGGCGCCGCCGTTCGGGCTGGCGAAGGAATAGCCGGTCACGCTCGGGATCGCCGCGATGCCGACCTTGTTCGCCTGCAGCAGATGCGGCACGTCTCGAGTGGTCGACCATCCAATCAACGGATCGACCGGCGAGGGCAGCGTGTCCAGATAGCGTCCGAGCCATCCGGCGCCCTGCGTGTTGTTCACGTTGGCGGTCGACCAGATGTCCGTGCCTTGAAAATGCGATCGGCTCGAGTTCGGGTATCCGGTGCGCTGAATGAAGGCGAGCCGTCCGGAATCGAAGATCGTCTTGATGCCGGTGAGCCGCGGATTCAAGCCGAGAGCCGTGCCGCCTCGATCCCTGCCGATCTGAATCACGTTGGCCGCAGGGATCCCGAGCACAGGACGGCGGGTCCGGTACTCCGGATCGTTGTACGGGATCAGCATGCTCAAGGCATCGTTGCCCCCGCTCAGATACAGCACCACCAGATTGCGCCGCGCCGAGCCCTGCGCTCGCGCAAGGTCGGACAGGAACGCCGGCGCCGCAAAGCTGAAGGTGAACGCCGCCACGCCACCGCGAACGAAGTCCCGCCGAGTAAGCATGGCCGCTCCTATACCAATTGATATTCGCCGGAGCCGACGATGAGATGCGCCAGGCCGGAAGCCTTGGTCGCCAGCTGCGCGTCCGATCCTGTCCACGCCCCGCCCGCACGCGCGTAGTCGAGCAGCGCCGAGTAGGCATCGCCGGCGAACGCCGCCGTCGGCAGCCGATCGAGCGCCCACGACACCAGCCCCTCCGGCGATCGCACCTGGCCGCGCGCGGCGTTGCGCAGCTCGAACTTCTGATTCGTCGCCAGCTGCGCCGCAAAGTTCATGCGCGCCAGCATCGCGCCGCTCGTGAACCACGCCTGACCGAGATCCCAACCAGCGACGTCAGGCGGCTCGAACAGCTGCTGTCCCATCGTGATCAGTGGATTGAGCGCGTCGTTCACCGAGAAGCCCGCCCATCCCGTTTCCTTGATCGCGCGAACCACGAATTCCACCGGCCACGAATAGCGCTTGAAGAAGTTGGAGCGATCGACGAACTGCGGCGACGTGAACAGCCGGATCAGCATCGGCTTGATCTCGAAGCCGCTGCGGTAGTAGTCGGCCGCGAGGTCGGCGATCAACCCATTGTCCGGCGCCTCGACTTCGTTCACGAAGTACGCGTACATCTTGCGCGCGAGCCGCGGTCCTGTCGCGGGATGGCGAACCACCGCGTCGATCAGATCGATGCCGTCCTGAATGCCCTCGGCGGCGGAGCGAGCGGGGATTACTCGACCGCCGTTGGGGTAAATCGGAAATGTGAATTCCTTGGCTGTGGTGTCGTGCTGCGCCGGGTCGTAGAAGAATCGGAACGAACCGCTGGGGCCGTTGCCGTTGAAGCGGCGCAGGTTCCAGCCGGTGAACACGCGCGCGCCGGCGTAGACGTCGTTCTCGACGTAGTTGCCGACTCCCATCGTGAAGAGCTCCATCAGCTCTCGCGCGAAGTTCTCCTGCGGTTTGCTCTTGAAATTCGTGCGTCCGTCGAGCCACACCAGCATCGCCGGATCTCTCGCCATCTCGATCAGCAGCGTCCGGAAATTGCCAACGGCAAACTCGCGCAGTGTCTCGAGCTGACCGCGTACGCCGCCGGCGTCCTCGGACGGCTTCGCCGCCATCATCCGCGCGCCTTCGGCCGCACCGACAGCGCCCGCTACTTTGCTGACCGCCGTCGCGAAGTGGTTGTGCCAGAAGAGCGTCATCTTCTCCTCCAGCGGACGCTCGCTGTGAATCATCCGGAACAGCCAGCGCTGCCTCGCGTGCGCGATGTTGGTCGCGGGAGAGAATGGACCGACGATGGTCAGCCCCGCGTAGCCCGGCTTGCCGATCAAATCGTCGACGCCGTCGTAAATGCTCTCGTAGTTGATCAATCGATCGAGCGCGGTCGCGTAACCGAGTTCGGCGTAAGCGTCGACCTCGACGAGAGATGCGCCGAATCCAACGCGCCGAAGCATATGCTCGATCAGCGGCTCACGCCGGGCCATAGGGACCCTCCCGTTCAGGTCAAGATTATAGAACCCTGGCGAAGCCATAGAGATCGTCTCCTTTTGCCGCTTCGCCAAGAAAGGCGCGCAGGAGAACGCGCGCCGCGAGCCAGGCCACGCCGGCGCCGTGCCGCCCGTGCCCCAGGGCGAAGAGGTGCCGCGGAAAGTTCCGGTGCGTGCCTATCACGGGGAGGTTGTCGGGGGAGCCGTACTGAACGAAATCCCAGCCCCAGTCGGGTTGCAGGCCGGAAATCGCCGGATACAAAGTTGTGAGCTCATACATGAGCTCGTGAACCTCCGGCACCAGCAGCTTCGCGCGCGCGCGGTCGGCAAGGACGGCTCGCGCTCCGCCGCAAAACAGCACGCGGTCGTCTTTGAGCCAGCGCAGTACGTGCGGCGGCGTCGCGGTATCGCGGAGGGCAGCCGTCCGCTTTCCCGTTTCACGCCGTACCGCTGCCGGCATCGGCTCGGTGACGGCGGCGTATGAAAGCGAGGGCGCAAAATGGCGCCGCAACGCGCGCAGATCGTCTGGCAGACCGCCCGTCGCGATGACCACGGTCTCCGCGGTAATCGATCCGCGTTCAGTGGCAAGCGCAACCGACTTGCGTCCGGCCCGGATGCGCCGCACCGCCGAGTGCTCGTGGATGTGCGCCCCACGCGCCGCGGCCGCCGCCGCCAGCCCCACGCAAGCCCGGTATGGATCCAGCGCTTCCCCCCTGGTGCGAATCCCGCCCGCCGCAGGAAGTCCGGCTTCAGCCCCAACCGCCCGGGCGTTGAGCCAGGTCGCGTCTACGCCGGCGTCACGCCGCGCCTGATACTCCCGCTGCAGCCGCCGCGCGGCCTCAGCGTCGCCGCGGGTGAACCACAGCATGTCCTGCGGCGTCAGGTCGGCGCGCACCCCAAAGCGCCGCAAAGCGGCCGCGAAGTCAAGGGATGCACGGCGAAAGCCCTGCCAGACATGCCGCGCGGTTCGCAGCCCGTGCGCGGCCGCTGCCTCCTGAAACGAGGCGTCGAGATCCTGGCGCAGCAGTCCGGCGCTTGCTGCCGTTGCACCCGCGCCAACGCGGTCCGCTTCGAGCAGGACGACGCCGATGCCGGCCGCTGCGAATGAGGCAGCACAGGCGCATCCGGTCAAACCGCCGCCGACGATGGCCACGCGCGTACGAATCTCACCGCGCTGACGTGGGTAGTCGGGCCGCCTCGACCGCGGAAACGCGTCGAAAAAATAAGGAACGGGGCGCATGCGCCGCTGAATTCTAACCTCAAGTTCACCTGGCCCCGACTGGCGAACCCGTAGCCATAATCGGCACGCGTGCCATGCAGCTCTAAGTCGCTCACCGTGGCCGGCAGCTCATCCTGGTGCGGCTCGTAGCATGGGCTTTGCGTATGCCGTCGGTCATGACCTCACCATCACTCGATGACCAACTCGCCAGACTCGCGGCGTTCGAACCGTCGCCCTACCCCGTGGTCAGCCTCTACCTGAACACGCAGCCGGACGATCGCGGGCGGGACAATTTTCAAGCCTTCGTGCGCAAGGAGTTGAAGGCACGCGCGCAGACGTACCCCCAACGCAGTTCTGAACGCGCCATGCTCGAGCGCGACATGGAGCGCATCGCGGCGTATCTCGAGTCCGACCTGCGTCCGTCGGCGAACGGCGTCGCAATTTTCGCGTGTGATGCCGGCGAACTGTTCGAAACGGTGCAGCTCGATGCGCCCTTCGACGGCCACTGGTTGTACATCGGGGATCAGCCCCACCTCTATCCGCTCGCCCGGCTCGCGTCGCAGTATCCGCGCTACGCGGTGGTGATGGCCGATACCAACCGCACCCGGATCCTCACCGTCGCGCATGGCGGCGTGACGCGCGAGACTCCGGTCGAAGGGGTGAAGACGCGCCGGACCATGCAGGGCGGGTGGTCGCAGGCGCGCTACCAGCGCCACATCGAAAACTACCACCTCCACCACATCAAGGACGTCGTCGACACGCTGGAGAAGATCGTCACCAGAGAAGGAATCGCACAGATCGTGATCTCCGGCGATCCCGTGGTCATTCCGCTGCTGCGCGAACAGATGTCCAAGCCGCTCGCCGACAAGGTCGTGGACGAGATCTCGATCGGCAACGACGCGAGCCTGGACGAGGTGCTGAAGGCGACGCTGAACACGTTGAAGGAGGCGGACGCCAAGACCGATCGTGAGAAGGTCGAAGCCGCGGTCGGCGCCTACCGCGCGGGAGGACTTGGCGTGGTCGGGCCGGACGCGACGCTGCTCGCCATGACCAACGGTCAGGTCGATGAACTCCTGATCTCGGCATCGCTCGCCAGTATCGAAGGGCTGCGCCGCACCGCGGCGACGGAAATGGCGATCGCCAACGACGCGGCCATCGCAGAACCCGCAGTCGAGCCGTCGATGGCGGGCGAACCCTCAGGCGCGGCGGTCGGCACCGTGCGGCTTGCCGACGAACTCGTCACCAAAGCGCACCAGACGGGTGCGCGCATCTGCTTCGTGGAAGACGCCAGCCTGCTCGAACCATTCGGCGGCGTTGCCGCGACGCTACGCTACCGCATCTGACCGGCGCCTCGAGCTGCGAACCAGCACGACCGCGGAGACGATGGTGCCGACGACCGCAAGCGCGATGAACACGCCGACGACTGCCTGAAAGGTCGGCGTCTTCATCCAGCGCACGATCTGCGTCCCGTAGCGGTGGGCCAATGCCCCTTCCACGCCGAAGCGGAACAGGCGCACGAGCGCGAGCGCGCCGAAGAACGACCATGGGTTCATGCCCAGCGCGCCGCTCGCGAGCACGAACGGCGTGAACGGAAACGGCGGCGGAATGAGCGCAAGCCCCGCGATGACGGCGCTGCCGCGACCGATCTGCGCCTTGACTCGTTCCAGCCGCTTCGGCCGCACGAAACGCGTGAGTCCCTTCTCACCCGCCTGTTTACCGATCCAGTAGGTGCCTCCCGCGCCAATCAGCGACCCGGCGGTCGCCAGCAGCGCGTACAGCCAGAACCAATCCGGCTTGCGCGCCGACATCAGAATCACCACGAAGTCGATGCCCAATGGCAGGAAGAACACCATCGAGGCGTCGAGGGCGCCCATGAGGACGACGCCTGGAGCGGTGAGGAAGTACCCGAGGAAGGAAAAGAACCAGGCGCGCACTGTCACCAGGTCCTAGCAAACGAGACGCCGCCGATTCCAACGCGACCACGCCGCCCACCGGCAAACCGCCAGTCGCCTGCACGCTCGTCGAAATCCGCCTCGCGACGGCGATGTCGCATCGCGAACACGCGATGGAAGCTTCGCGCGACCGAAACCTCATCCGGTTTGCGTTCGTCCTGGCGTCGGACACACGGTCGTTCAAGCGAAGCTGGCATTGACTGGAGGGACGCCGTTCTATTTCGTCATGACCCACCTTCCTTCCCTTCACTGATGTCAAAATACGCCCAGGGGGAAGGCCCGACAATCGGACGAGGTCCCGAGATCGCATCGGGAAAACGCCCGATGGGCCGCGGGATCGATGCCTGATCACGAGGGAAGAGACCGATGACACGGATGGTAGCTGCGATTGCCGTCCTGTTCAGCGCCGTGCAGATTGCCAATCCGATGGCCCAGATCTCCAGGGATTACGTGCGTCTGGTGCTCGCGCTCGGCGAGTATGACAAGGACTACGTGGACGCGTACTACGGTCCCGCCGAGATCAAGGCGGACGCGGTGCGCGCAAAACTCTCGCTCGACGAGATCGGCAAGAGCGCCAAGGCGCTGAGCGATTCGCTGGCGCGCGTTCCCCAGACGGGCGATGACGAACTGTCGCAGCTGCGCCACCAGTACCTGGCCAGGCAACTTGCCGCGATGAGCGCGCGCGTACGGATGCTCAAAGGTGAGCATCTGTCGTTCGACGAGGAATCGAAAGCGCTGTATGACGCGGTGGCGCCGACCAACAGCGAGGCGCATTTCCAGCAGGTGCTCGATCGACTGGACAGGCGCTTTCGCGGCGACGGACCGCTCGTCTCGCGCTACGACGCGTGGCGCCGCGACTTCATCATTCCGCGCGACAAGCTCGATGCGGTTTTCAAGGCGGCGATTGCGGCCTGCCGCGAACAGACGCTGAAGCACGTACAGTTGCCGCCGGACGAATCGTTCACCGTCGAATACGTCACCAACAAGTCCTGGAGCGGTTACAACTGGTATCAGGGAAACTTCCGCAGCCTCATCCAGGTGAACACCGACCTGCCGATCTACATCGATCGCGCGATCGACCTTGCCTGCCACGAGGGCTATCCAGGCCATCACGTCTACAACGCGCTCCTCGAGCAGCACCTGGTGAAGGAGCGAGGCTGGCTCGAATTCACCGTCTATCCGTTGTTCAGCCCGCAGTCACTGATCGCGGAAGGCACGGCAAACTTCGGCATCGAGGTCGCCTTTCCCGGCAAACAGCGCGTCGCCTTCGAACAATCGACGCTGTTTCCACTTGCCGGCCTCGATCCGGCTCGCGCGCCGGAGTATTACGAAGTGCAGGCGCTCGTCGACGAGCTCTCCTACGCGGGGAACGAAGCGGCGCGGCGCTATCTGGATGGCAGGATCGACCGCGACGCGGCGGCGGCCTGGCTGGAGCGCTACGCCCTGATGCCGCACGACCGCGCCGCACAGCGCGTCCGCTTTTTCGATCAATACCGGAGCTACGTGATCAACTACAACTTCGGCAAGGACATGGTGCGCCGTTTCATCGAATCGCGCGGCGGCACTGCGGATCATCCCGACCGGCGCTGGCAGGAGTTCGAACGGCTCCTCTCGTCACCGCGGCTGCCGTCCGGTCTGCGGTGACGTGTGGCCAGGACGAAACCCGCCGCGAACTGGACCGAGATCCTCGAGGCGCTCTACGCCGACTCGTGGAAACCGGAGTTGCAGCGCTTCCGCTCGCCGTTCGCGTTTCGCGGCCTGTCGCACGTCGAGCACTCGCTGTCCAGCTCGCTGGTCAGGCTTGCCGGCAACGGCGATACGCGCCGTCTCGAGCTCGCGCTGCTCAGGAATTTCCGCAAGTACGCAATCAGCGAAGGTCAGAACGCCGACTCGATCTGGGACTGGCTCGCGCTCGGACAGCATCGCGGTCTGCCGACACGGCTGCTCGACTGGACCTATTCCCCGCTCGTCGCGCTGCACTTCGCTACCGAGACGCCCGAAGACTTCGATCGCGACGGCGTGGTCTGGTGCGTGAACTTCGTCGAGGCCAACAAACGGCTGCCGCAGCGACTGCGGCGCATCATGACGCGCGAGGGTTCCGAGACGCTGACCGTCGACATGCTGACGGTGTTCAAGGAGCTCCGCGATTTCGACGCCCTCGCCCGCAGTCCGTTTCTCGTATTCCTGGAGCCGCCCGCGATCGATCGCCGCATTCTCAATCAGTTCGCGCTCTTCTCGTTGATGTCGAGCCCCACCGCCGAGATCGACGAGTGGCTCGCCCGCCATCCCGAATTGTGCCGCCGCGTCATCGTCCCGGCGGGGTTGAAATGGGAAATACGCGACAAGCTGGATCAGGCGAACGTCAACGAGCGGATTCTGTTCCCCGATCTCGACGGCTTGAGCCGCTGGCTGACGCGCTACTACCAGCCGGCTTCCTCCGCGCCGCGGCTCGCTGAATCGTATGACCGACATCCCAAGTTCGATGCGCGCGATCGAAATCGCGGCGCCCGGCGGCCCCGACGTGCTTCGGGTCGTCCGCCGTCCCGTCCCGCGGATCCTCGACGATGAGCTGCTCGTCCGTGTAGCGGCG
This sequence comes from Acidobacteriota bacterium, assembly GCA_046765855.1. Taxonomy (GTDB): domain Bacteria; phylum Acidobacteriota; class Vicinamibacteria; order Vicinamibacterales; family 2-12-FULL-66-21; genus JAICSD01. The sequence continues at coordinate 8,626 of JBKPSE010000522.1, forward strand.
GCGGGCGTCAATCGCCCGGACGTGATGCAGCGGATGGGCAAATACCCGCCGCCTGCCGGCGCGTCCGACATTCCCGGCCTCGAGATCGCCGGCGAGATCGTCTATGGCAGCAGCCACCGTTTCCGCCGCGGCGATCGAGTCTGCGCGCTCGTCGCCGGCGGCGGCTACGCCGAGTACTGTGCCGTGCCCGACGTGCAGTGCCTGCCGATTCCCGAAGGGCACGACATGCGTCACGCGGCGGCGATTCCGGAGACGTTCTTCACCGTCTGGACGAATCTCTTTCAGCGTGCCGGTCTGGCCAGCGGAGAAACGACGCTGCTTCACGGCGGGTCGAGCGGGATCGGCACCACCGCGATTCAACTCGCGCGTGCATTCGGCGCGATCGTGCTCACTACGGCAGGTTCGCCGGAGCGCTGCGAGGCTTGTCGCGCGCTCGGCGCCCATATAGCGATTGACTATAAGTCGCAGGATTTTGTCGCCGCGGTGCGCGAGGCGACGCACGGC
>JBKPSE010000523.1:0-3201 GCA_046765855.1 Acidobacteriota bacterium
TGCCGTCGGACGACGCCGCGGCAATCATCGACAACCTGCCCGAGACGCTCTCCGCCGCCGTCATCGAACTGATCGAGAAGCGGCCTGGCGACGAAGTCGGCGAACTGCTCGAGTACGACGAGCAGACCGCGGGCCGCATCATGAATCCGAAAGTCTTCGCGCTTTCGGAAGACATGACCGCAGGCGAAGCGATTATCACGCTGCAGGGATCGCGCGACGTGGAGATGGTGTTCTACCTCTATGTCGTCGACGCGCGCCGCCATCTGGTCGGCGTCATTTCCCTGCGCCGCCTGCTGCTGGTGCCGCCGACGACGCCGTTGAAGCGGATCATGACCACCGACCTGACCAGCGTCAGGACCGACACCGACCAGGAAGAGGTCGCGCGGCTGGTCGCCTCCTACAACCTGCTCGCGATTCCCGTCGTCGACGAAGAGAACAAGCTGGTCGGCGTGATTACGGTGGACGACGTCATCGACGTCATCAAGGACGAGGCCACCGAGGACGTCTATCGTCTCGCCGGCGTGACCGGCGATGATCGAGTCATTACCAGCGCGCGCGATTCGCTGCGCAAGCGCGTGCCCTGGCTGCAAGTCAATCTGGCGACGGCATTCCTCGCCGCGTCCGTCGTCGCGCTGTTCGAAGGACGGATCAAGGACCTGCCGGCGCTGGCGGTGTTCATGCCGGTCGTGGCCGGCATGGGCGGCAACGCCGCGACGCAGACGCTCACCGTCATCGTCCGGGCGATCGCGCTGGGTGAGCTGTCAGCGGCGAACTATCGCAAGGCGCTCTTCAAGGAGGCGGCCGTCGGCATCGGCAACGGTCTCGCCTGCGGACTGGTCGGCGGCCTGGTCGTCGCGTTGTGGAAACAGGACATCTGGCTCGGCGCGATTCTCTGCGCCGCGATGGTCATCAACATGTTCGTCGCGGCCACGGCGGGGACGCTGATTCCGCTGGCGCTGCGCGCGATGAAGGTTGATCCGGCACTGGCTTCCTCGGTCTTCATCACCACGCTGACCGACGTGTTCGGCTTCCTCTCGTGGCTCGGCCTCGGCACGGTGTTCCTGAAATATCTGCACACGCCGGGATAACACATGCACGCGAGCGAAGCGTTGGCGGAAGCGTGCCGAGGGGCGAAGCCCCTCGAATGAACGATGCCGGTCTACACCTCCGAGGCGCTGATCCTGCGCACCTACAAGCTGGGTGAAGCGGATCGGATCGTGGTCTTTCTCACGCGCGATCGCGGCAAGAAGCGCGGCGTCGCCAAGGGCGCTCGGCGGCCGAAGTCGCGGTTCAGCGGAACGCTCGAGTCGCTGACGCGGGCAGGCATCGCCTATTACGAGCGCGAGCTGCGCGATCTCGTTCGCATCAATTACGTCGAGCCGCAGCGCAGTCCGCTGGCCGTCGTCGCCCGCCATGGCAACGACGCGTCCGCGCTCGGCCACGCCGAGTACTTCGCCGAGCTGATTGACGAGTGGGCGCCCGAGGGGCACGCGGACGAGCGGCTGTATCGCCTCGGATCCTCGGTGCTCGACGCGCTCGCCGACGGCGCCCCCACCGAGCGTCTCGCGCGCTACTTCGAGTTCTGGCTGCTGCGCCTGCAAGGCGTGTATCCGCAGCTGTCCGCGTGCCCGGAATGCGGCGGCCCCTACGATGGAGGAGCTTTCATGCCCGCGCGCGAGGATCGGTACGTCTGCCGCCGCTGCGCATCGGGGGGCGGCACACCGCTGTCGCTCGAGGCGCTGCGCTTCCTCCGCGCCGCGGCAGCCGCCGGGCCCGAGGCGCTCAACGGGCTGCTGCTGGATCCCGCCGCGGCGCGCGAACTGGAGACCGCGCACCGCCGCCTGATGCACGTGCATCTCGACAAAGAGCTGAAATCAGCCCGTGTCCTGCGCCAGCTCCGCTGACGCCGGTATAATCGTTTGATCGCGTGACCTTACAGCAACTCATCTTCAAGCTCTCGGAATTCTGGGCGACCCGCGGCTGCCTCCTTCAGCAACCCCTCGACATCGAGATGGGCGCCGGGACGATGCATCCCGAGACGTTTTTGCGTGTGCTCGGACCAGAGCATTGGAACGTTGCCTACGTTCAGCCGTCGCGGCGTCCCGCGGATGGCCGTTTCGGCGAGAACCCCAACCGCCTGTTCAAACATCACCAGTTCCAGGTCATTCTCAAGCCGGCGCCCGACGAAGTGCAGCAGCTCTACCTGCAGAGTCTGGAAGCGTGCGGCATCGATCTGCGCGCGCACGACGTGCGATTCGAGGAAGACAACTGGGAATCGCCGACGCTTGGGGCCTGGGGCATCGGCTGGCAGGTCCTGTTCGACGGGCAGGAGATTACGCAGTTCACCTACTTCCAGCAGGCCGGCGGCATCGACCTCGCGCCGATCTCGGTGGAGCTCACCTACGGGCTCGAACGCTTTGCGATGGCGCTGCAGGACGTCGACAACGTCTTCGATCTCGAGTGGACGGCCGGCGTGAAGTATCGCGACGTGCGGCACCGCGATGAAGTGGAACAGTCGAAGTACGCGTTCGGTCAGATTGAGATGCCGCGCGAGGAGCTGAATCGCCTCCACCGCGAGCTGTTCGATCGCTATTACGTGCTCGCGCAGACGCTGCTTCGGTCCGGCCTCGTACTGCCCGCGCTCGACTATTGTCTGAAGTGTTCCCACATGTTCAACCTGCTCGACGCGAGCGGCGGGATTGGCGTGACCGAACGGATGGCCTACATCCTCAAGGTGCGGCAGATGGCCGTGGCGATCGCGAAGAAGTGGGCCGGTGTCGAGGACAAGACCGAAGAGGCCACGAGGCAGGAGGCGAAGGCGCACGCGGACAGGACGCCGCAGGAAAACGTGGAAGCGGTGAAGCAGACGTAGATGGATCGTGAGCTCCTTCTCGAGATCGGCGTCGAAGAGCTTCCCGCCGCATGGCTGCCGGCGCTGACCAGGCAGCTGGCGGAGAAGATGACCGCTCGCCTGAAGGAAATGCGCCTGACCCCCGATGTGCCGGTCGAGAGCTTCAGCACGCCGCGGCGGCTCACCGCGCGCATCGGCCGGATGCCGGAGCGTCAGGAAGATCTCGACGAGACCGTCACCGGCCCGCCGGTCTCCGCCGCGTTCAACGCCGCTGGCGAACCGACGCCGGCAGGGCTCGGCTTCGCGAAAAAGCAAGGCGTCTCTTTCGACGCGCTCGAACGCGTGAAGAC
>JBKPSE010000524.1:0-3559 GCA_046765855.1 Acidobacteriota bacterium
GGAGTGCACTCGGCGGCGCGGGCCATTTCGGCATCTTGCCATGGATCCCGGAAAATTTGCACCGCTCTAGATATGAGTTATAGACGCGCATATTAGATGCTTGACAAGCACTCACCATGTCCGTATACTAGTGTTCGTGAGGACTTTTATTAGGAGGACACCGATGACACTGGTTCGCTGGAATCCCGCTCGCGAGCTGGCGTCGATGGAAATCGACCGGCTCAACCATATGCTCAACGATTTTTACGGGGTGGGTCGTTCCTGGATGCCCGCTGTCGACATCTTCGAGACCAAGGACAGCGAGTACGTGCTGAAGGCCGAGCTTCCCGACATGAAACGGGAAGACATCAACGTCACGTTCGAAAACGGCGTGCTCACGCTGACCGGCGAGCGCAGGGCCGAGTTCAACGAGAACGAGGGCACCTATCATCGCAGCGAGCGCGCGTACGGGCGCTTCAGCCGCTCGTTCACGCTGCCGGCGACGGTAGACGCGAACCGGATCAACGCCAGCTACAAGGACGGCGTGTTGACGATCCGGGTGCCGCAGCGCGAGGAAGCCAAGCCGCGGCAGATCGCGGTCGACGTCGACAGCAAGTAAACCCGTATACTAGCGCCATGGTTGACGAATCCACTGGCGCTCAGACGGTCGAAGAAGCGGCTGCCGAACCAGCTCCCGCGATTACCAGCCGCTTCCTGTTCGTCGACGTTGCGGCGCAGCGCGCCAAGCAGCTGCGCCGCGGCGCGCTGCCGCGTGTGGAGCGCCACCCGGCCGGTCCGCACAAGCTCGAACGGATCGCCATGGAGGAAGTGCGCCGGCAGGTTATCGCGTACACGGTGCCCACGGGCTACGACGGCAAGGGCACCACGATCGTCTGACCGGAACTTCACAGTCGAGGCGGGCGTAGATCGGCCACAGGAGGTCGATCGATGTCCGCCATTTTTTTGCTCGCCGGCCTGGCCGCCCTTGCGGTGGTCTTGTTGACGACGCTGACGCTCGTGGCACTCCTCGCCAAGATGGCGATCCGGCTCATCCTCCTGCCGCTGCTCCTGATCAAGTTCGTCGTGATGGGCGTCCTCATGCTCATCGTCGGTCCGATTCTGTTCGTTGCAGGCGCGCTGGTGACCGCGGTATTGGCACTGGTGTTCGCGGCTCCGCTGCTGCCGTTTGCGGCAATCGCGGCGATCGTGTGGCTGATCGTCAGAGCGAACCGGTCTGCGGCGGTGGCGTAGGCCCCGGAATGCGCCGCTCGATCGCGTGCGCCGCCCGCAGCAGGGTTTCCTCGTCAAACGGCCTGGCGGTCAGCTGGAAACCGACCGGCAGGCCGCGCGTCAATCCGCACGGCACGCTGATCGCGGGCAGTCCGGCGAGGTTGGCCGCGGCCGTGAACACGTCGGAGAGATACATCTGCAGCGGATCCTCAGTGCGCTCTGCCAACTTGAACGCGGGTGTCGGCGTGGTCGGCAGCGCGACGAGATCGACGGCGCGAAACGCCGCGTCGTAATCTGCGCGAATCAGCGAGCGGACCTTTTGTGCCTTCACGTAGTAGGCATCGTAGTAGCCGGCGCTCAACACGAACGTGCCGATCATGATCCGGCGCTTGACCTCGGCGCCGAAGCGGCCGCGCGTTTTGTAGTACATGCCGGTGACGGATGAGTCGTCGGCGCGGGTGCCGTAGCGGACGCCGTCGAAGCGCGCCAGGTTCGAGCTGGCTTCCGCGTTCGCCACCAGATAGTAGACGGGGATCGCGAGCGGCGCGTGCGGCAACGCGATATCCGCGATCGTCGCACCCGCAGCCTCGAGGGCGCGCAGTCCGTCTTCAAATCTCTCGCGAACGCCGTCGTCGACGCCTTCGGCGAGCAGGGCGCGGGGCACCCCGATGCGCAGGCCGCTGAGATCGCCGTCGAGCCGCGCGGCGTAGTCGGGGACCGGCGCCTGCGCGCTGGTGCTGTCGCGCGGATCGTGGCCGGCGATGACGTCGAGCAGCAACGCCATCTCACGCGCGCTGCGCGCGAACGGGCCGATCTGATCCAGCGAAGATCCGAAAGCAATCAAGCCATAGCGAGGGACTCGCCCGTAGGTCGGCTTGAGACCGAGCACGCCGCACAACGCGGCCGGCTGCCGGATCGATCCTCCGGTTTCCGATCCAAGAGCGAGCGGCAGCATCCCCGCGGCAACGGCGACAGCGGAGCCGCCGCTCGATCCGCCGGGAATGCGTTCGCGGTCCCATGGATTGCGCGTCGGGCCGAAGGCGGAATGTTCCGTCGACGAGCCCATCGCGAACTCGTCGCAGTTCGTCTTGCCGACGATGACCGCGCCGGCCCGCTCGAGCCGCTCGATCACCGCCGCCGAATAGGGCGGCACGTAGTGTTCCAGAACGCGCGAGCCTGCGGTCGTCCGCATGCCGGCGGCGCAGATGTTGTCCTTTACCGCGATGGGCACCCCGAGCAGCGGCGCATCAGCGGGACGCTCGCGGTCGAGGCGCTCCGCGCGCGCGAGCGCGCCGCTCTCGTCCACGAACAGAAATGCGGCCAGCGCGGCATCGGCGGTGCGGATGCGCTCGAGCGTGGCGCGGCAGACCTCAACGGCTGAGATGCGCCGATCGCGAACGGCGGCGCGGATCTCGCAAGCGTCGTCGGGCAGGTTCACGAGCCGAGCACCCGTGGTACCTTGAATAGTCCGGCCGCGCGATCGGCCGACGGCGCCTGGCTCAATACGAGGTCGCGATCGAGCGACGGCACGAGCGCGTCTTCGCGCCAGACCGTCATCGTCGCGTCGACCGTCGTCTGCGGCACAGCGGTGGTGTCGACCTGCTGCACCTGGTCGGCATAGGCGAGAATCGCTGTCAGTTGTTCGGCAAAGCGCCCGATCTCGTCGTCGTTCAGTTCGAGCCGGGCCAGCGCGGCGATGCGCTCCACGTCGGCGCGCGTGAGGATGTCGGCCATGGCCACCAATTCTATCCGGCCCCCCGCGGTTGCGGGCTCGTGGTATCCCGGGACGTCTGGCGCGCTGATCCGCGACGTGGATCGGTATCTGGAGGCGGCGCAGATGGACGCGCCGCGCGGCCGTCTCGACGCGGTGATTGCGCCGCACGCCGGCCTGATGTTCTCCGGCCCGGTCGGCGCCTATGCCTACAAGGCGGCCGCGGCCGGCGGTCCCTACGACGCCGCGATCCTCGTCGGACCCTCGCACTTCGTGGCCTTCGACGGCGTGGCCCTGTATCCCTCCGGCGCGTTCGATTCTCCGCTGGGGCCCGCGGTGATCGACGAAGCGCTCGCGACCGCGATCGAGCGCGCCTCGCCCATCGTTCACGCATCACCGCACGCGCACCGGCGCGAGCATTCGCTGGAAATGCAGCTGCCGTTCCTCCGTCGCGTGTTGCCCGACGTGCCGATTGTGCCGATGCTGATGGGATACCAGACGCGCGAGACGATTCAGGCCCTCGCCGACGCGCTCGCGAACGCCGGACACGGACGCCGCATCCTCCTGGTCGCCAGCACCGACCTGTCGCACTACTTCGACGCCAACTCGGCCCGCGACCTCGATCGCCGCGTCGAAGCG
>JBKPSE010000525.1:0-9105 GCA_046765855.1 Acidobacteriota bacterium
GCTCACCGACGCGCAGTTGCCGGCGTTCGTCAACGGGTTCCTCGGACGGGTCGGCGCGCTGGCGGACGGCGCCGCGACGGCGCCGCTGCTCAGGAATACCTGGGGCGACGGGGTCTTCTTCGTCTTCGAGACGGCTGCGGCCGCGGCGCGATTCGCGCTCGATCTCGTGAGCGGGATGTCCTCGCTCGATCGAACGGCGCTGGGACTGCCCGAGACGCTGCAGCTGCGCGTCGGCGTTCATGCCGGGCCTGTGTATCAGTGCACCGATCCGATCACGGGGGCGCCGAACTACTTCGGCGCGCAGGTCAGCCGTGCCGCGCGCATCGAGCCGATCACGCCGCCGGGGCAGGTGTTCGCCAGTGAGCCGCTCGCGGCGCTGCTCGCGGCCGCTCACGTCGATGACATCGTCTGCGAATACACCGGCGCGATTCCGCTTGCCAAGGGCTACGGCAGTTTTCCGATGTATCGCCTCGCGCGATCAGGCGATGTCGAGCGCTGAAGTTCGTGCCGCCGCCTTGACCTCCGCCGGCGTCCAGCCGCGCGCGCGCAGCTCGCGGATGCCGGTATCCCGGTCGGACTTACTGAGTTTTTGCGTAGGAGACTTCATCAACAGCGCGTGATGGAGGAAAGTGGCGGCCGTCTCACGTCCGAGCAGACGGGCGATGCGTATTTGCCGACCGGTCGACGCGAGCAGATCCTCGCCGCGAATCACCAGGTCGATGCCCTGGTCGAAGTCGTCGACACTCACCGCGAATTGATACGTCCAGTTCCCGAGCCGGTCGCGAATCAGCACGTCGCCGCATTGTTGCGATGGATCCTGTTCCTGCAAGCCGAGCCGCTCGTCGACGAACGTCTCGACTCCGGGATCCATGCGCACGCGCCAGCCGATGCCGTCGACGACGGGCAGGTTCCGATCGCGACAGAAGCCATCGTAAGCAAGCTCGGCGAACTGCTGTCCCTCGGCCTGCTCTTTTCGATCCTCGATCTGCCTGCGGGAGCAGTCGCAGCCATAGACGAGCCCTTTTCGATCGAGGGCGGCAACGGCCTCGCGATAGATATGCGAGCGTTCGCTCTGGCGGACGAACGGACCGGCAGCGCGATAGCCGAGCCAGTCCAGGTCCTCGAGGATGCCCGTCTCGTATTCGCGCCGGCATCGCTCGCGATCGTGATCCTCGATGCGCAGCAAGACCGTGGCGCCCGAGCCCCACACGTACTCCGCGTTCAGCACGTGTCCGAGATGAAGCCATCCTGTCGGCGCTGGAGCGAAACGAGTGCGCAAGGGGGATGCTGCTAGTTCGCGGTCGGCAGTTTTCAGTTAGTTGGCAGTCGGCAGTTTGCAGTTTACGTTTTCGGTTGAAGTTCCGGTCAGCGGGTCGAGATTCGCCGCTATTATCCCTCGCGCAGCACGCGTGCCGGATCGATGCGTGACGCGCGCCGCGCGGGCAGATAACCTGCCATCGCGCCAATCGCGCTGAGGACCAGCGCCGCGCTGAGGAATGTTGCCGGGTCGCGAGGCTGCAGGCCGAATAGCAGCCCGCTCGACGCCACGAAGCGCGAAGTCCACACCGCGAGTACCGCGCCCGCCGTCACGCCAAAGCCCACCAGCAACGCGACGCGGCTCAGGACGAGCCGCACCGCGCCAGCCGGACTGGCGCCGAGCGCCATGCGGATGCCGATCTCCGTCCGCCGCCGGCTCACCGCGTATGACATCACCCCGTACAATCCAAGCCCTGCGAGCAGCAGTGCGAGTCCGCCGAAAAATCCCGACAGCATCGCGACGACCCGTTCCTGTCCGGTGGCCGCGCGGACTGTGTCACGGAACGGCTTGAACGTCAGCGTTACGTTGGCGTCGACTGCGGTCAGCGCCGAAACGAGGCTTCGCGTGAGCAAGGCTGGCGAACCCGCAGCGGCGCGGACGGCAATCGTCGTTCCCGGACCGGGGCGCTCCGACTGCAGCGCGTGCACGTAGACGGTCGGCGGAATGGCGTCGCGCAATGATTCGTAGACCGCGTCTTTGACCAGGCCCACAATCTCGCGCCGCGGCGGGTTTTCTCCAGGTGACGGGTCGGTGCGAATCGTCTTGCCGACGGGATTGCTTCCGGGGAAAAACTTCCGCGCGAACGCTTCGTTGACGATGACGACCAGCGGCGCTGTGCTCGAGTCCTGTGCGGTGAACTCGCGTCCGGCGAGCAGCGGCGTGTTGTAGGTCGCGAAGTAGCCGGCGCTGACTTCGTTCATGTGTACGGCGCGTTCGCTTTCCGGCAGCGCCATGCCTGGCGGATTCTCGAGCAGCGAGTCCCACGAACTGTTGGTCAGCGGCGTGACGTTGTGGAGTGCGGCGCTGCGCACGCCGGGCACCGCTTCGGCCGCCAGACGCAAACGTTCGTAGAGCAGCGGCCGCTCCTTGACGCTGACAGGGCTGCGCTTGGCGCCAACATTGACCAGGAGAATTGGATTCGGCTCGAACCCGAGTCGAACGTGCGCCAGGCTCGAGAAGGTGCGCATGAACAGGCCGGCGCCGACCACCAGGACCAGCGACAGGGCGACCTGGGCGACGACGAGAAGACTGCCGATGCCGAAGCGCGATTCTCCGACGATCGAACGCCCCTGCTCCTTGATCGCCTCGTTGGGCGCGACGCGCGTCGACCGCATCGCCGGAACGCTGCCGAACAGCATTGCCGTGGTGGTGGCGATTGCGATGGTGAATGCCAGCACGCGCCAATCGAGCCCGACGTCGAGTGCGCTGGCGATGCTTTCGCCGGACAGCTCGAATACCAGCAGTCGTGCGCCCCACCGCGCCAGCAGCAGGCCGGCCGCGGTGCCCGTCGCCGCGAGCAGCGCGCTCTCGACCAACAGTTGCCGTGCGATCCGCCAGCGCGATGCGCCAAGCGCCACTCGCACGCTCAATTCATGGCGCCGTGCGCTGGCGCGCGCGAGCAGCAGGTTGGCGATGTTGGCGCAGGCAATCAGCAGCACCAGCGCGACGACGCCCATGATGATGAAGAGCGGCTGACGGTATTGACGGCCGAGCGCCGCCGGCCCGTTCGCCGCCGGCCGCACCTGAAACGGATCCTTGAGGTAGTTGGGAAGATCTTTCGCGCGGTAATTCGGCGGCAGCGTCGCTTCGCGCATCTGCGGCTGAACGCCGCGCAAGGCCGCGGTTGCCGCGTCGATCGACTGTCCGGGTTTCAGCCGCGCCATGGCGCGCATCCACCACCACGTCCGCTGGTCCATCGCGCTCTCGGCCACGCCGCGCATCAGCGGCTCGGCCGCGAGCGGAATGGCCACGTCGTAAGAGCTGCCCTGTTCCACCCCGGTGAACTCCGGGCCGGTGACGCCGATGATCGTGAACGGCACCAGATCGAGCTCGATCGCTTTGCCGAGCACATCGGCCGCTCCGCCATACTGGCGCTGCCAGAAGCCGTAACTGATCACCGCGACCTGCCGCTTCTCGGTGCCTTCCCCTTTGCGCACGTCGTTCTCCGCTGTGAAGGTGCGCCCCAGGATTGCGGGAACGCCCAGCACTTCGAAGAACCTGCCGCTCGCGATGAACCCGCTGGCGGGTTTGACCTCACCGCCGCGCGCCAGGTTGAATCGCTGCGCCGAATACGCAAACGCACCGTCGAAGATCTGACTGTCGCGCGCGCGCAGCTCTTCCCACAGCGGATTGCTCCACGACGTGCGCGTCGGGCCCGGCATCACTTGCACCAGACGGTGGGGTTCCTTGACGGGGAGCGCCCGCAGCATCACGGCGTTGACGATGGAAAAGATCGCGGTGTTGGCGCCGATGCCGAGCGCGAGCGAGAGGATCGCTACCGCGGTGACGACTGGCGTGGCGCGCAGGGCTCGAAAGGCGTCGCGGAGATCAGCCATAGCGAGCCCACTATCTACGAAAGGCTTCGTAGTGTCAATACCCGCGACGCCCGAAGGCGGAAGCTACTCGAGGATCCGGGCTGACCTTCGCATTACTTCTTCACCGTCTCGCTTCCGCTCACCGGAATGCCGCAGACCGACCCGGTGTAGTTGACGATGATTTCCCCCGCGCCGCCGAGCGTCGCCTTACTGTTGTTGAAGCTGAACGGGCAGTTCACGCCGCCCTGACCGACGAGGCCGGTGGCGCTCCAGGTGATCGTCGAGCCGCTGAGCGTGCCGTTGCCCGAACCGGTGACCGTGATGTTGCCGGCGCACGTCGCCGAGAAGGTGACGTTGGCGCTGGTGGTCGTCGTCGGCGTGATCGTGTACTTCAGGTTGCCGCAGCCGGTCGGCGGCGTCGACGGCGTCGCCGAGGTCCATGTGCCGGCGAACGCGTCGATCGACGACGTCGTCGTCGGCGAAGTCGGCGTCGAAGAGGAATCGTCCTTGCCCTTGCCGGTGAGCAGATCGCAACCCGCCGTGAGCATGCTCGCCAACAGGAGCGCTGCGCTGATTCTGGATTTCATGATCCCTCTTATCGTGACGTATGATTCCGTACTTTATGGCCTTCGAAGGCGTCTATTCCATTATCCCTACAGCATTTACCGATTCAGGCGAGCTCGATGCGGCGAGCCAGCGCAAGGTCGTCGATCTGTTCATCGACAAGGGCGCCAACGGTCTGACCGCGCTCGGCGTGACCGGTGAAGTCGCGCGGCTCGAAGAGCACGAGCGGCGGACGATTCTCGAAGTCGTGGTGACGCAGGCGGCCGGACGCGTGCCGATCATTGCCGGCACATCCGCCGAGGGCACGCGCACGTGCATCGCCTATTCGAAGCAGGCGAAAGAGCTCGGCGCCGCGGCGGTGATGGTGAGCCCGCCGCGAATGCCGAAGCTCAATTCGGCGGCGGTGGTCAACCATTACAAGGCGCTCGCCGCAGCCGTCGACCTGCCGATCATCGTGCAGGACTATCCGCCGATCACCGGCTTCGCCATGGAGCCGGCGCTGCTGGCGCGCATCGCCGCGGAAGTGCCCGCGGCGCGCACGATCAAGCTCGAAGATCCGCCGACGCCGTTCAAGACGGCGCGGATTCTCGAAGCCTCCGGCGACATCAAGGTCCAGATCTTCGGCGGCCTTGGCGGGGTGTTCCTCCTCGAGGAACTCATCTCGGGAGCGACCGGGGCGATGACCGGATTCGCGTTTCCGGAAATACTCGCGCGCATCATGAAGCATTGGAACGCGGGGGAGCGCGACGCGGCCGCCGACGTGTTCTACCGCGCCGTGCCGCTGATGCGATTCGAATTCCAGGAAGGGATCGGCATGGCGATCCGCAAGGAGGTGCTGCGGCGCCGCGGCGCGCTGGCCAGCGCCGCGACGCGAGCACCGGCGGGATCGCTCGACCGGCCGACGATCCAGGCGCTCGATCGCGTTCTCGCCTGGGTCACGTCGCAGAAAGGGATGGAATGGATCTCGGTTTGAAGGGAAAAGTGGCGATGGTCGGCGGCGCCAGCCGCGGCCTCGGATACGCCGTCGCCGAAGCGCTGGCGCGCGAAGGGGCGATCGTCTCAATCTCCTCCAGCACGCAGGCGTCGATCGAGGAGGCGGGCAGGAAATTGACCGCCGCGGGCGCGCAGGTGCTCGCGATGCCGGTGGACGTCCGAAACGCCGAGCAAATCGCGGCATGGGGACAGCAGACGACCCAACGGTTCGGCGGCATCGATCTGCTGTTCACCAACGCGGGCGGTCCGCCAGCCGGCGCGGCGGTGTCGTTCGACGATGCCGCGTGGCAGAACGCGATCGATCTGCTGCTGTTGAGCACGATTCGGATGGTGCGCGCGGCAGTGCCGTCGATGAAACAGCGCGGCGGCGGATCGATCCTGATGTCGACATCGGCGTCGGTCAAGGAACCGATCCCGAACCTCGGCCTGTCCACCGTGCTCCGCGCCTCGGTATCCGCGCTGGCGAAGACACTGGCGCTCGAACTGGCAACCGATCGCATTCGCGTCAATCAGATCATCCCTGGACGCATCGACACTGATCGCGTCCGACAGCTCGACGAGATCGCCGCCAAGAAGCAGGGCATCAGCGCCGAGCAGGCCAAGACGAAATCGATCGGCACCATCCCTTTGGGTCGATACGGCGAACCGCCTGAATACGGGCGGGTCGCCGCGTTCCTCATGTCCGATGCCGCGGCCTACATGACGGGCGCGACCGTGCAGGTGGACGGCGGCTTGATCCGGAGTGTGCTGTGAGCGTGATGCGGAAGGTCCTGCTCGCGATGTCCACTTCCACCTTTCTGCGCGAGCAGGCGACCCGGCGCGCGTTCGTGCGCCGGTCCGTCTCGGCGTTCATGCCGGGGGAGAAGCTGGAAGATGCCCTCGCTGCTGCGGCGACGCTGAAGCCGCAGCGCATCAACACGATCCTCACGCGGCTCGGCGAGGGAGTGACCAAACTCGACGAAGCGGAGCGGGTGACCCAGCATTACCTCGATGCGCTCGACACGATCCGCGCCGCCGGTCTCGACGCGCAGATCTCGGTCAAACCGACGCAGCTCGGCCTGGATCTCGATGCCGCGCAATGCCAGCGCAATCTGGATCGCATCTGCGAGAAAGCGGAGCGGCTGCAGAACGTCCCGGTCTGGATCGACATGGAGAACTCTCCTTACGTCGACCCGACGCTGACACTGTTCCGCAGGAGCAGGGAGCGCTACAAGGGCGTCGGCGTCGCCATCCAGGCCTATCTGTTTCGCAGCGCGAAGGATGTGGAGAGCCTCATCCCCCTCGGTCCTGCCATCCGCATCGTCAAGGGCGCGTACCTCGAACCTCCCGAAGTGGCGTTCCCGAAGAAGTCGGATGTCGATGAGAACTTCTACACGCTCTGCTGCCGCTTGATGGCGGAAGACGCGCAGAGGGCGGGCGCGCTCCTGCACATCGCCACGCACGACGTGCCGCTGGCCGATCGCCTCATCGCCTTCATCGATCAACGCAAGGTGCCGCACTCTGCCTACGAATTCGCGATGCTCTACGGGATCCAGCGCTCGCAGCAGCAGCGGCTGGCGCAGAGCGGCCGCCGCATTCGCGTGCTGATCAGCTACGGCGAATACTGGTATCCCTGGTATATGCGCCGTCTCGCCGAGCGGCCGGCGAACGTGACGTTCGTGCTGAAGAATCTGTTCGGAGGGTAAGGGTGCGGAGTGCGTGGCGCTCTCTGCTCGCTGCGGGAATGCTCGCTGCCGCGTGTGTGGTTCTCGGTGCGATGGCGCTCGAGCCGGACTATCCGATCGCGCCTGTGCCGGCGGCGAACGTCACGCTGACGGATCGTTTCTGGGCGCCGAAGCTCGAGACGAACCGGCGGGTCACCATTCCGCACATCATGCGGGAGAACGAAACCACCGGGCGCGTCGACAACTTCCGCAAGGCGGCCGGACTGATGCCCGGACCCTACGTCGGCCGCCGGTTCAACGACACCGATATATATAAGGTTGTGGAAGCGGCGTCGCTTTCACTCAAAGCCAGGCCCGATCGAAACCTCGAACAGAAGGTCGACGAGCTCGTCGCGCTGATCGCGAAGGCGCAGCAGCCGGACGGTTATCTCTTTCCGGCGCGCACCATCGATCCGGACAATCCCGCCCCCGGGGTCGGACGCGAACGCTGGGTCTGGGAGAACGGCAGCCACGAGCTGTACAACTCCGGTCATCTGTACGAAGCTGCCGCCGCGCACTTCCTCTCGACCGGCAAGCGGACGCTGCTCGACGTCGCGATCAAAAACGCGGACCTGGTCGCGGCGAGTTTTGGCGCGAACGCCCGGCACGCCGTTCCGGGGCACGAAGTCATCGAGGTCGGCCTGGTGAAGTTGTTCCGCGTCACCGGCAACCGCAAGTATCTCGACACGGCGAGGTTCTTCATCGACGAACGCGGCAAGCCGCATCCGGACATGCAGCCATACCCGGAAGGCCCGTTCGCGATGTACAACGAGCGCGCCTACAAGCAGGATCACCTTCCCTTCGTCGAGCAGCAGCGCGCGGTGGGACATGCTGTGCGCGCCGTCTATCTCTACATGGGCGCCGCCGATGTCGCCGCGCTCACCGAGGCTCCGGGCTACAAAGCGGCGCTCGATCGGTTGTGGGATGACATGACCGCGAAGCGCATGTA
Organism: Acidobacteriota bacterium; assembly: GCA_046765855.1. Taxonomy (GTDB): domain Bacteria; phylum Acidobacteriota; class Vicinamibacteria; order Vicinamibacterales; family 2-12-FULL-66-21; genus JAICSD01. Next base: position 8,062 of record JBKPSE010000525.1, read on the forward strand.
TCTCACCGGCGGCATCGGCGCGCGCGGCACCACCGAGTCGTTCGGAGAGGACTACGAGCTGCCGAACCGCCGCGCCTACACCGAGACGTGCGCGTCGGTCGGCAATGTCTTGTGGGGACACCGCATGTTCCTGCTGCACGGCGACGCGAAATATCTCGACGTGCTCGAGCAGGTGCTCTACAACGGCTACCTGTCCGGCGTCTCGCTGTCGGGCGATCGCTTCTTCTATCAGAATCCGCTCGAATCGGCAGGGCGCGTTGAGCGCAGTCCGTACTTCGACGTGGCCTGCTGCCCGGCGAACCTGTCGCGGTTGATGGAGCAGATCCCGGGGCTGCTGTATTCGACGAAAGGCCGTGACGTCTACGTCAATCTCTACGCCGCGAACACGGCCAGGATCGCCACGCCGGCCGGCGAGGTCCGTCTCACCGAGAAGACGGACTATCCCTGGGACGGAACCGTCGCCTTCACCATCGACGTCGACAAGCCGCATACGTTTGCGCTGCGGCTGCGCCTGCCGTGGTGGCAGGACGGCAACGCACTGCCCGGCAACCTCTATCAGTTCAGAACCATTACGGAACGAACGCTGCCGCACGTCTCCGTCAACGGCAAACGCGTCACGCCCCGCATTGACGCGAATCGTTTTCTCGAGCTCGCGCGCCCTTGGCGCAAAGGCGACACCGTCAGGGTCGCGTTCGACATGGCGCCGCGCGCGATCACGTCCCACGACATGATTGCCGACAACGTCGGCAAGGTAGCGATCCAGCGCGGCCCCATCGTCTATGCGGCGGAAGCGGTCGACAACGGCGGCAAGGTGCTGGACGCGTCGATCACCGGCGCGCCCCTCACCGCGGAGTTTCGCGGCGATCTGCTCGGCGGCGTGGAGGTGGTCAAGCAGGGAAGCCTGACCCTGATTCCTTACTACGCGTGGAACAACCGCGGCGTTGGCGAAATGGCCGTATGGATGAAATCGGCGGAACGTGCAGCGCCAGGGCGGCAACCGCAGCGCGGCACGAAAGTCATGGCGATTACGTTCGACGATCTGCC
>JBKPSE010000526.1:0-9304 GCA_046765855.1 Acidobacteriota bacterium
CACCGGATTCGTCCCAGTCGGCTCCGATCCGTTCAGCCGGATGCGCGCCGTTCGGAATGTTGGATTCGACTAGAATCGAGCTCGTGGAGAAGCCCGGAAAAACGCTGCGCGGCGACTCGCGCGAGATTGTCGAGCTGAGGCAGCTCAAGGAGAATCAGCCGGACCTCGCCCAGGCCATCGACCTCCAGATCCAGCTGCTGCAGCTGCAGCGGCGCGTGCAGTCTCGCGTGCCGCTGCCGCCGATGAATCTCGAATCGGCCCACCTGGAAAAGGTGCTCGCCTCCGGCAAGCCAATCCTCACCTTCGATCAGGTGCCGATCGACTGGAGCGATCTGCGCTTTCTCGTCCGCTCCACCGCCGACGCGATGCGCACCTACGATGCGATCGAGCCGGAGGATTTCCGCCGCGTCGAAGCCCTGTCGCGCGACGCCAACGCGCTGGCGCCGGCGATCAGGAACTGGTTCGAAGCCGCGCGGGCCCTGCCGGCCGGCGGGCACGACGTCTCGCCGGAAATCGCCGGGCTCGAGCCGCTCCTGCTGCAGGCGATGCGCCCCTTTCTGTCGCGCTGCGCCGATGCTGTCATGGCGCGCACCGTTTTCCAGGGCTGGACGCACGGCAACTGCCCGCTCTGCGGCGGCGAACCGGACTTCTCCTACATCACACCGGCCGCCGAGCGCCTCCTGATCTGCTCGCGCTGCACCTCGCGCTGGCGCTTCGATCAGCTCGCCTGCCCCTTCTGCCTCAACACCGACCGATCGCGCATCACCTCGTTCGCGACCCGCGACGGCCTCTATCGCTTGAACGGCTGCGACGTGTGTCAGCGCTACGTGAAAGGGTTCGACGGCCGAACCGCACGCCGCCCTTTCATGCCGGGCGTCGACTCGATTGCCACGCTGCCGCTCGATGCCGCGGCGGTGCAGAGGGGTTACAAGTAGACAGCAGGCAGTAGACAGCAGGCAGTAGGCAGTAGACAGTAGGCAGTAGGCAGTAGACAGTAGACGGTAGACCGTAGCCGGTAGACGCCAGACGGCAGACGGCAGACGGCAGACGGCAGACGGCAGAAGTAGACGGTATTCAGTTCGCGTTGAAACAAAAAAGGACCGGCGCGAAGCGCCGATCCTTGAACCGTCTACCGTTTACTGTCTACCGTCTACTCTTCTTACTTGGCTGGCTGATCCTTGAACAGATCCGCGGCCTTGGTGTTCAGCCACGAGAAGAGATGGCGCGTCTCCCAGAAGCGCCCGTTGTTCGAGCGTGCGCCGAGCACCACTACGGCGATCGGGTTGCCTTGCGGCAGACGCAGCAGCGTGGCGAGGCAATAGCCCGACTTGCTGATGAAACCGGTCTTGCCGCCCATCACTTCCACATCGCCGCGCATCACCAGCTGATTCGTGCTGTGAATCGGGATCTGACGACGGTTGGTGGTGACGGTGTAGGTGGCCGTCCGCATGATCGAGGCGATGCGCTCGTCGCTGGCGGCAAAGGTAATGAGGTGTGACAGATCGAACGCCGACGAGACGTTGTTGGCGTTGAGGCCCGACGGATCGGCGAACGTGGTGTTCTGCAGACCGAGCTCGATCGCTTTTTCGTTCATCCGCTCGATGAATGACGCGGTGCCGCCATGCGAGTTGCGCGCGAGCGCTCGCGCGGCGCCGTTGTCCGACGGAATCAGCAGCAGGTGCAGCAGCTCGCCGGCGGTAATCCGATCCCCCGCCTTGAGATAAGTCGTTGACGCCGCGTAGACGTCGCTGCGCTCGATGCTGATTTCCTGATTGAGGTCGGGACTGTCCTCGAGGTAGACGAGCGCGGTCATCACCTTGGTGATGCTCGCGATCGAGCGCTTATCCTGCGAGTTCTCTTCGTAGAGGACCTGGCCGGTGACCGGATTGAAAATGATGGCCGCGGCGGCGCGAACGTCGGGCACGACCTGCCCGTCCGCGTCGGTCTTGTACTGCGGCGTCATCGCCTCCTGCAGCTGCTGCAGCGAGCGGAGACGCGCGGCTTCACGGGCGCGGGCGGACGCGCGGGCCCGGGCGAGCGAGGTGCGGCGCGCGCGCGAGGCGGTCGCCGAATATGCCGTTCTCTTCCTGGAGGTCGAGGACTTGGCGGCGGTCGAGCTGCGACGGACGCCGGGCTTCTTCTGCGCGGCCTCGGCCGTGGTGATCGAGAGAGGGAGACACACCGCGACGCCCAGCAGCGTCGAGACGAGTCTGGCGACCAAATTCGGACGGACTAGACGCACGAAGCCTCCGTGAATCGGCCAGACGGTCGGCTGGGAGCGACCATCAGGGTTAAAACTTAGTGGAACACCTGCAGTCTACCAGTAACGTGCTGCAGATGCAACCACTTAACGAGCTGAGCCGCGTTGCTTCTCCCTGTTGGGCTCGTTATACAAGTTGCGTTCCAGCCGAGGTCGGCGGCGGCGGGAGCCGCCTGAGAGCCGCGGCTGCGCGACGAGTGCCCGCGGGCAACGCGGGTGGAAAGTTCTTTTTTCGGCCCGGCGGCGACCGCACAATAGAGCGGAATGACGCATCACGACCAGGAATTCGCGGCGCTGCGCGCGACCATCCGCGAGCGCGGCACGGTCCGTATGATTCTGCTGCCGGTCGCGTTCGGTCTCTGGGCAGGCGCGGCGGTTGCCACGACGGCGGCAATCCAGCTGCCGATCGCGGCGCTGCTGCCGCTGCTCGTGCTCGCCGCGGGCTTCGAGGCGATCTATGCGCTGCACGTCAACGTCGAGCGCATCGGCCGCTATCTACAGGTGTTTCACGAGCCTGACGGCGGCTGGGAACACGTGGCGATGGCCTTCGGCCAGCGGTTCGCCGGAGGCGGACCGGACGCGCTGTTCTCGGCGCTCTTCCTCATGGCCACCGCGCTCAATTATCTGCCGGTCGCATTGGGCGGGACGCTTCCCGAGTTGATCGTCGGCGGCGTGCTGCATCTGGTCCTCGCCGTCCACATCGGCACGGCGCGCAGCCGTGCCTCCAAACAGCGGCGGCAGGATCTGGAACGCTTCGAAACAATCAGAAACAACGGATCCAATCCGTCGTCTCCCTCCATCCAATAGATGGCGCGAGATTGACATGTGCGGATACGCACCGCGAAGAATTTCGAACAAATTCACACCTTCGCGGCCGTCAACTCTGCGGTACACCGATTGCTCGTGTGTATGCGGGCGCGGAGGGGTCGGCCATGATGAGTCTTGTTCGCCTGCTTGGGTTCACCACACTCGGTTGCGGCTGCGTGACCGGCAAGTACCGCGAAATCGCCACGCATCGTGAAGTGATTTACGTCGAGGAAAAGGGCACCGCGTGTCCGCACCACGCGCACCGGCGGAACCACACGCTGGTCTCGCCGCGCTTCGGCGCCTCGGTCGTCGTCGCCCAGGCGAGCTGACGGCAGCTTCGCGACCTTTAGTCTGCGGACTGCGCACTGCCAGCTGTCAACTGCGGTTGTCAGCCGCCGTTCCGCCAACTGCAAACTGCCAACTGCAAACTGCGAACTGCTAACATTCTCGAATGCCCCCCGCGGGGAAGCCGCCGCGGCTTCCGAAGCCTCACACTGAGATCACCACGAAACGCGGCGCCCTGAGGTTCTACCTCGGCGACTGCCTCGAAGTGCTCCGTTCCATGACGCCGGGGTCGATTTCTGTAATCGTCACCTCACCGCCTTACAACCTTGGCGTGCGCTACCGCAGCTATGACGACACCCTGCCGCGGCAGCATTACCTCGATTGGACGGGCGCCTGGGTCAGCGCGGCGGCCAAGGTGCTCGAGCCGGACGGTTCACTCTTTCTCAACGTCGGCGCCAAACCTACCGATCCATGGACGGCGCTCGACGTGGCGCTGGCGGCGCGGCCGCACGTGCAGCTGCAGAACACGATTCACTGGATCAAGTCGATTGCCATCGACCAGGACGCGGCAGGCGCGAACGCCGGGCTGACCAGGGATCTCAACGTCGGGCATTACAAGCCGATCAACAGCGACAGATTCGTCAACGACTGCCACGAGTTCATCTTCCACTTCACGCCGGGCGGACGGACGCCGCTCGACCGCCGCGCCATCGGCGTCAAGTATCAGGACCAGTCGAACGTCGCCCGCTGGCGCGGCGGCGCCGGCAACCGCCGCTGCCGCGGCAACACCTGGTTCATCCCCTACCAGACGATTCAGAGCCGCGACAAGGATCGGCCGCACCCCGCGACGTTTCCGCCGCGCGTGCCCGAGTACTGCGTCCGCCTGCACGGCCTCCGCCGCACGCGCGTGATGCTCGATCCGTTTCTGGGGCTGGGCAACTCCGCGATCGCCGCCGCGACGCTCGGCGTCGATTTCGTCGGCATCGAAGTCGACGAGCACTATTTGCAGGAAGCGGTCTCGCGGGTCAGAGCGGAGGTGGGCTGAGTTGTCTTAACTCCGCAACTCCCAATTAACTCCGCGTTAACTCCGCAACTCCGCAACTCCACGACGCCCAATTAACTCCCAACGCCCAATTCCCAAAACGCCCAAGTCAGAGCCGAAGCTCAAAACTGAACCCGTTTCGGAGTTTTGGTGTTGGGAATTGGAGGTTCATTGGGAGTTGCGGCGTTGCGGAGTTGTGGCGTTGACTCAGTCTGGAGTTCCGTTAACTCCACAACTCCACAACTCCACAACGCCCAATTAACTCCCAACGCCCAATTCCCAAAACGCCCAAGTCAGAGTCGAAGCTCCGAAACTGAGTCCGTTTGGGCAGTTTTGGAGGTTGGGAATTGGAGGTTCATTGGGAGTTGTGGAGTTGTGGAGTTGTGGCGTTGACTCAGTCTGGAGTCCGGTTAACTCCGCAACTCCACAACGCCCAATTAATTCCCAACGCCCAATTCCCAAAATACAATTCAAAGCCGAAGCGTCCGAAACTCAGCCCGCTTGGGAGTTTTGGATGTTGGGAGTTGGAAGTTCATTGGGCGTTGCGGAGTTGTGGAGTTGTGGAGTTCTAAGTTGTGGCGTTGTGGAGTTGCGGAGTTGCGGAGTTGAACCGGTACAGCAAAAAACCCGGTCCCCCATAAGGAGAACCGGGCCGTCGAATTATCGCGAGCTGCTTAGAAGCGAACCCGGGCGCCGAATTGAGCCTGCCAGCGCGATCGCAGGTCGCTGCGATCGAACACGCCCTGGAAGTTCGGCGACGTGATCGTGTTCAGGTTGTAGGTGTACTTGCCGTTGCTGACGCCGCCGAAGCCGATCAGCGTGCCACCGGCGGGGAACGGCGGCCAGTAGGCCCAGCCCCAATCCTTGTTGAACAGGTTCAACAGGTTGACGACGTCCGCGGTGAGCTCCACCTTGGCGCGCGAACCGGTCGGCACGTTCACCGCGTAGCGGAAATCGAGCTGATTGCTCCAGGGCGCGCGCGCGGTGTTGCGCGGAATGATCTTGCCGCGGTTCTTGCTCGCCGCCGGATCCGCGCTGAGGAACGCATCGAGCTGTTCCCACGTCCCGTTGCTCACGTTGACCTGGTCGGCGGAGGCCGGCACGAAGATCAGGTCGTTGTTGGTGACGCCGTCGGCATTGGCGTCGCCGTTGAACAGAATCGAGTACGGACGGCCGTCCTGGCCGTTGTAGTAGAGCGACGCCCAGCTGCGGAAGCCGCCGCCAAGATTGATCGGCAGCGTCGCCGAGAGGTTCACGCGATTCCCCGCGGAATAGTTCGAGCGCGTCAGCGGCGGGTTGTTGGGGTCGACGCCGATCGGGTTGGTCGTCCAGTTCGAGCGCGCGACGCTCGAGGTCCCGTCGTTGACGGACTTCGCGTCGTTGTACGAGTACGAGCCGCTTACGAACAGACCGTTGCGGAACGGCCGATCGACTTTGAAGCTCGCCGTCCACGAATTGCCCTTGCCACTGTTGGTCAGGAACATCACGTCGTTCAGGCCCGGATCGAGCTTGCGGAACGTGATGCGTCCGTCCGGGCCGGTACCGTTCGGGATGTAGTTGATGTTCTGGTAGAAGATGTCGTTCACGTTGTTCGAGAACACCAGCTCCGCGGTGCCGATCAGTCCGAAGATGCCGAGCTCGTGATCGATCGCGAGGTTGCCGCGAATTACCTCCGGGTAACGGTAGTCGGGGTCGACGAGATTGATCGTCTGACGCCCTGTCGTCCCGCCGGTGACCGTGGTCGGCTGCGCGTCCGGGTTGGCAACGAAGGGAATGCTGTTTGCCGCCGCGAACGACACGGAAAGATTGGTGAATTGCACGCCGGTGTTGCCGTATTGATTCGAGAGCCACACGTACGGCGTGCGGCCGCTGAACAGGCCGATGCCGCCGCGAATCTGGCTCTGACGCGAGCCGCCGGAGTCGCCGAGCGCGTAATTGAACCCGACGCGCGGCGACCATGACAGCGGTGACGGCGTGATGTCGGTCCGCAGGTTGAAGTCGGTCACGGCCAGCGGATTGGCAAGCGGCGTGTCCGGGAAGGTCGGCTTGTCGACGCGAATCCCATACGTCAGCGTGAAGTTGTCGGCCAGCCGCCAGCGGTCGCCGACATATGCGCCGAACTGACGGACGCCGAAGCTCGCCGCTTCGAGCGGATCCGAGGTGTTCGAGAAGTTGTGCGTGTAGGAGCCGGCGATGCCGTTCTGGAAGTTCTGGATGCTCGCGAAGCGATAGTCGCCGTTGAAGCCCTGGATGAACAGATTCCAGAACTGGTAGAACTCGTTGTGCGTGCCCACCGTGAACGTGTGGCGCCCCTTCAGGAAGGTGAAGTCGTCAGTGACTTCGACGACGTCCTGATTCAGCTTGTTGGCCTGCGACGAGAACTCGGTGCCGAAGCTCACGTTCGTGCCGTCGGGCAGGTCGACGCGAATCGAGGGAAACCGGGCAAAGCCCTGGTTGTTGCCGCGCACGTTGCGCTCGCGCTGGTAGTAGACGCGCATCTCGTTGAAGCCGCGGCCGAACGTGCTGTTCAACTGCCAGACGTTCGACAGATTCTTGTCCTGAATCGAATAGAAGCGATCCGGCAGCAGGTAGGCGTTCGAGAAGATCGAGCCGACGTTGGCCGTCCCGTCGACGTAATTCAACCGGTAGGTCAGCTGATGGCGCGCGGACAGGTTGTAGTCGGTGCGCAGGAAGTACTTGTCGTTGTTGTTCGGCCGGCTGAACTCGTCGAGCCCGCCAGGATCGTAGCCGTACTTCGTCTTGGCGATGTCGACCACCTGCTGCACGAAGCTCTGGTTGCCCCACTGCACGGCTGACGAACCGTTGGCCGAAAAGCCGGACGGGGTGTTCTTGCGGCCGGCGTCGTAGTTGCCGAAGTAGAACGCCTTGTTGTGCACGATCGGGCCGCCGATCGAGAAGCCGCCCTGCTTATCGGTGAACGCGCCCACTTTCGTGTCCTGCGGGTCGGGGTTCGCCGGGGTCTTGAGTCCGGGGATCTTGCCGATCCATTTCTGGTTGCGGCCGAAGTAGTACGCCGAACCGTGCATGCTGTTCGTGCCGCTCTTCGTGATCGCATTCACGCCGCCGCCGGTGAAGCCGCCCTGGCGCACGTCGTAAGACGACACGACCAGCTGGATTTCCTGGATCGCGTCCAGGCTGATCGGCTGTGTGCCGGTCTGGCCGCCGGGCGTGCCGCTGGTCGACAGCCCGAACACGTCGTTGCTGACCGCGCCGTCGATCTGCATGTTGTTGTAGCGGTTGTTGCGCCCGGCCACGCTCACCGACGTGTCATCGGTCGCGCTGGTCGCGCCGACGTTGAAGTGCGGCGACGTGCGCGCGAAATCGTAGACGCTGCGCGCAATCGTCGGCAGCGATTCGATCACCGCGGTATTGATGTTCGACGCGGTGCCGGCGCGCGTCATGTCGACGACGGGTGAGGTCGCGACGACGTCGACGGTCTCGGACACCGAGGCGAGCTGCAGCTTGAAGTCGGCGGCCTGCGCCGCACCGAGCTGGACGCTCACCTTCTCCTGCTTCTCGCTCTTGAAGCCGCTCATCGCCACGGCGACGGTATAGGTGCCGACGCGTACGTTGAGGAGGTTGTAGCGACCGTCTGCGCCCGTGACCGCTTCATAGGTGGTGCCCGTGTCGGTGTGCGTTGCGGTGACCGTCGCACCGGGCAGCACGCCGCCCTGCGCGTCGGTGACCGTGCCGGTGATGTCACCGGTCGTGACGGTCTGCGCCGCGAGCGGGGACGAGGCGAGCAGCATCAGACACAACGCGGCCGCCAGGCTCCATACGGCCTTGGTACGCAATCTCATCAGAGTTTCTCCACTTACTGGTGTATCAAACGAGTTTTAAGGACCGGAGCGGAAATTATAGCAGGAGTGCTGCGGCGGGGACGGCAAAAAACGGCCGCTCGCGCGGCCGTTTGCGGCGTGATTACTTGGAAGACGTGCTCTTCACGGCCGGCGGCGGCCGCAGGGTATACGACGTTTTGTATTTGAGATCGTAGCGGCCGGGCTTGGCAATCTTGATCTCGATGTTGCGCCGCTTTTTCAGCGGATCCGGATTACTGGAGTAGTAACCCAACACGTAGTAGTCGCTGGTCTCCGCGTCGATCCGCTTCAGCGCCTTGTCGAAATCGTTCTGGTTGACGACGGCGTAACCGCCGGTCAGGTCGGCGATGACGCGCAGGCTGCTCTGCGTCTCGCGAATGTGATCCTGCCAGTCCATCATGTCGAGCTTCGTCTCGTCGAGGTCGGGTCCGCCCACGAGCCCGCGCGGATCGATCGTGTACATCGTCACGTTCGCGCGATTGGCTTCGCGCGTCAGCTCCGACAGTTCGGCGGCGAGATCCGCCGCGGCGAACTCGTTGCCGCTCTTCGAGAACGGATTGGTGTCGGATGAGGAATTGCTGTCGCAGCCGTCGCCGCTGCCGCTGTCGCAGTTGCGCCCCATCATGTTCGAGTAGCGCTGGTTGGCCTCTTTCGCGCGCGACTTGGAAAACGGATCGAAGTCGTAGCCGTTGCTCACGTAGATGAACGCCTTGCGCCGGTTGTGCACCTGCTTGAAGTTCTGCAGCAGCTCGTACGCGGTCGAGAACGCCACGTGCGCGCGATAGCGCACTTCCGGCGGACCCTGCGATCCGTCCGGCGTTTCGATGATCTCCGACGGCTTCAGACCGGCGCCGGAGATCTTGTTGATCGCCTCGTCGAAGCGCTTCACGTCGTAGGTCATGTCGATCGCAATCGACGATGGCCCGGTGGAGACGATGCCGAACATGTCGCCGTCGTGGATCAATTCCTTGCGGATCTTCTTGAACAGGTCGCGGATGCGTCCCGTGTTGCGGAAGTCCATGTGGAGGTCGTCGACGAAGATCAGGAAGATGCGGCCCGACGCGTCGTTGG
>JBKPSE010000527.1:0-4587 GCA_046765855.1 Acidobacteriota bacterium
GTTCCAGGCGCTGGTATCGTGCGAATCGTCGGTCGCGTAAAACGCCGCGTAGCGTCCGGCCGGCAGCGTTCGCGAGAGACGCGCCATCCGGTTCTTGAGCGCGCCTCCCGCCGGCGATGATTCGCGCCAGTCGAGTTTCCACACTCTCTCGTGCGTGTCCGCGTTGACGATCCAGCCGGAATCGAACTCCGCGTCTTCACGAATCTCTCCGGCGCTGTAAATCTCCGCCTCGGTCGTCCGGTCGAGCGTGAAGCCGGTCTGCGCGAACCGCTCCGGTCCGTCGCCGCGGAGCGCGATGACCGTACCGGTCTCGAACTGCCGGCGGGCACGATCCGCATCCGCGCCGGTCACCACCCGTGCGTTGCCCGTGATGGTGATGTGGAAATCGTCGAAGCCTACGTCCGTGAGCCAGTTGACGAAGCGGCTGGTGAGCTCACCATTGTCGTCGGTCATGTACATGTTCGGAAACGCGGAGTAAAACGCTTCATACGTTCCCGCGGCCAGGCGAACGTTGCCGTCGAACGCTCGCGTGCCGCGACGTCCCCGCTCTGTAGAAGCCTCGCTCAGTTCCCACACGACCTTGCGCGAGTTGAGATCGAGGATCCAGGCATTCCCCATCCAGGGATCGCGCCGGCGTTCATCGCGGCCGTTCCACATCGTGGTCAGCCACGAGAAGGTGCCGCTGTTGTTCTCGGATTCGGCGCCGACCGCCTCGACCCGGACGTCCTGCGGCGCGGCGACGCTGAAGACCGTGGAGCGCACCTCGCGCGGTTTCAGGTTGCGGAGGTCGACGACGGTGGTCTGGGCAAAGGCGCCGGTCGCCTGAGCCAGAAGAAAAGCGGACAGGCTGGCGCGCACGAGGGACTGATGCATGGACGGTGAGACGGGTGGGCGACCCGAATGGTTCACAATAAAGTCATGATTCTCGAGGTGAGCGGCGCCCAGGCGGCGTTTCAGGAGGAAATCGCGAGATTCGCGGCCGAGCGCATTGCCCCGGCCGCGGCCGGCATCGATGCGGACGGCAGCTACCCGCGCGAATTGGTCAACGAAATGGCGCAGCGTGGCCTGCTGGGCGTCACCGTGCCGCTGGAATGGGGCGGCGGCGGCCGGGACTACGTCAGTTACGCGCTGGCTCTCGAGGCGGTTGCGCGGGCCAGCGCCGTCTCATCTGTCATCGCCAGCGTCAACAACTCGCTCGTCGCCGAACCGATTGCCGCGTTCGGTACCGACGCGCAGAAGCAAACGTGGCTGCGGCGGCTGGCCACCGGTGAGTCGATCGGGGCGTTCGCGTTGTCCGAAGAGCGCGCCGGATCGGACGCGGCCAACCAACAGACCGTCGCGCGCGTCGATGACCGCGGCTACCTCCTGAACGGCCGGAAGGTCTGGGTCGCCAACGCCGAGGTGGCCGACATCGCCATCGTTTTCGCGGCGACGCAGCCAGGCAGCCGCGGCCGAGGGATCGGCGCCTTCATCGTCCCGCTCGACACAACCGGGATCACCCGTATCCGCACCGACGATTCGCTCGGCGTGCGCGGTCTCGGCTGCGTCGATCTCGAACTGCACGACGTTCGGGTCGGGCCCGGGGGGTTACTTGGCGGACCAGGCGATGGATTCCACGTCGCCATGTGGGCCCTGGACGGCGGCCGGGTCGCGATTGCCGCCCAGGCGCTCGGCGTCGGCCAGGCGGCGCTCGACGCCGCGCTCGCCCACGCCAAACAGCACGAAGCGTTCGGCCAGCCCATCGGCAACTTCCAGGCGATTCAATGGATGCTCGCCGACAGCGCGACGGAGCTGGATGCCGCGCGCATGCTGATGCTCAAGGCCGCCGACGCACGGACGCGCGCGGATCGCCCCACCGTGGAGGCGGCGATGGCCAAGCTCGCCGCTTCGGAAGCCGCGCACCGCGCCGCCGATCGCGCGATGCAAATCCTGGCCTCGCACGGCTATCGTCGCGGCTCGGTCGTGGAGCGGTTGTTCAGGGACGTGCGCGCGACGGAGATCTACCAGGGCACGTCCGAAGTGCAGCGCATGGTGATCGCCGAAGCCATCCTCAGCGCTTAGCCGACGATCGTCGCGCGTGGCGCAGCAGATAACGGTGCCACTCGTCGCGGTGGCTGGTGACGTGCAGCGGCCGCAGCGCCAGGAGCCCGGTCGCTCCAATCGCGCGCTGCAGGTAGGCGCGTTCGGCGAGATTCGCCACGACCTGCTCGTCGATCGGCATATCCAGCCCGGCTTCCCGTGCCATCAGGATCCCCTTGGCGCGAATCCCCAGCTCCAGCTCTATCTGCAGCAGGCAAAACATGTCGGCCACGATCGGTCCGGGGAAGCGCGAGCGTAACTCCGCGAGATATTGCCCGAGCCGCGTGTCGCCGAAATGCGGCGATCGGATGAGCGCCAGCAGCTCCACGTCGAGATCGAGGCCGTCGCCAATCCACTCGCGCGTCAACTGCTCGCTGCGATCGAAGACCGCGAGGACCGCGAGCGGGACGACGAAAAGGAGCACCGCCGCGGCCAGCACCGGCGAGACCAGCGCACGGTTGTAGGTCGCATGCAGGCCGATCGCGAGCAGCAGGCCGGGCAGGACGACGGCAATACCGGCGCGCGGATATCGATCGAGCAGCGCCTTGCCGGCAACCGCGAGGATCGCGGCGGTCGACGCATGCATGACCGCCGCGCCGAACCCGCGGGCAATCCAGACGATCGGGCGCGCGTTGGTGAGCGCGTGCAGGTAGTAGACGTTTTCCACGACCGCGAATCCGGCCCCGATGCCGAAGCCGACGATGCCCGCATCGACGAGAAACCCGAGCTGCCTTCGGCGCAGCGGAATCAGCACGCACAGCGCCTTCAGCGATTCCTCGGTGAAGGGGGCGACGCGGCGCGCGAACACGCGCGGCGCCAGTCCGGTGATCTGGAACAGCCACGCGTGCAACGCGAGCGCGATCAGCGCCGCAATCGCGCCGACGACCAGCGCTCCGACGATCGTGGTCCGCGGCACCAGCTTGAAGCTGTCGAAGAGCAGGAGCAGCAGCAGGAAGGCGAGGACGGGCAGAAGCGCGATCACGAGCGCGAGCACGCGCGGATCCTACTTCAGGAGCGCCAGGGAGATCATCGCTTCACGGCGAGGCGCGGTAGCCGGCTGCAGCCGCAGCCCCGCCCCGATCGACAACGTGAGATCGAGCGCCGACAGCATCGTGACGCGAAAGTCGACTTGCCCTCCAGCGGTCATCGCTCGGCGCCGGATTCCCTTCTCGTCGAGGTTGGTCATCAGCGCGCCCGCGAACAGCGCCGGCCGCGCGAAGCTCAAATAGAAACCCGGCGTCCCGGCGCGGCTGAAGCGCAGCGGCGGCAGCTCCCACTCGAGCAGCGATTTGACGAAGTTCCGCCCCGCGATCTCGTTGAGACGCGCGCCCGGAAACGCGTCTCGGTCGCGAAAGCGCTTGATCTCGCCGCGATCGACGCGGTTGTTGCCGAACCCGCCGAAATAAAAGTTGGCGAACGGGTCCGATGGAGATTGGGGCGAGAACCCTGCCGCCGTGCGCAGCCACAGCGACGAATGTCCGGCGGCCAGCGCCGTGCCGGCGTCGTATCGCCCCGACACTTGTGTGAAGAACGCGCCGTTGACGCGATCGATGTGAATGGCCGTCGACCACAGCCGTCCCTTCTCATCGTCCACATGGCCGAGCGACGAGCGCACGTTGGTGTAGGCGAGCACCGCGTCGGCGGAATAGAGGCGATCGACGTCGACGGCAACGTTCTGATACTGCGGCAGGCGATCGAGATTGCCCGCCGCGACCCCGTCGATGGTCAGCGTCATGCGCGCCGGTTCGTCGAAGAGCAGCGTGTTCGTGTGCCCGATGCCGATGTTGTAGCCTTTGCGCCCGACCTTCGTTGGTCCGAACAGATCGTAGAAGTCCGCGTTGTTCCAGGACGCGTGTGCGTTCCAGTCGTAGCGCTGATACTCGGCCCGCGCGTGGAGCCGTTCACGCGCCGGCAGCCCCTGCGAAGGGGAATAGGCGACCGACAGCGCCGCTCGATTGAGCTGCAGCGGATCAGAAAGGTTGAACCGCCAGCCGAACGCCGGCGCGTTCTTGTAGCCCTGGACGATGGGATAGAACGATTCGCGCGTCAGGCCGCCGCCAAGCCGATAGGTGCCCGAGATCGCTGGCGCCGGTGCCGCCGGCGCGGGACCGTCTCCGACGCGCCACGTCTTGAGCACGGGATGCGCCGCGACGGTGCGTTCGCCGAGGAACGTGATGTTGCCCGCGTCTTCGATCGGCCGCGGAGTGATCCGCGCGGGCACGAAGCCCTGCCCGCTGTAGCGGAACACAATCAGCTCGCCGCTCTCCAGCGGGACGGGGCGGAAGAAGCCCGTGTCCGTATTGCTGACCGCGTCGAGCTTTCTGGTCTCGAGATCAAAGCGGAAGATGTTCGACACGCCGGTGAAGTACGAGCTGCCGTAGAGATAGCGTCCGTCCGGCGAGAACACGAAGTTGTTCGGCACGCTGCCGTTGAAGTCGAATTCCGCGACGGGCGTCAGGTCGCCTGCCTGCAGGCGATCGATCGACAGGACGCGCACGTTCTGACGGC
>JBKPSE010000528.1:0-5666 GCA_046765855.1 Acidobacteriota bacterium
GCCAGGAACCGCGCCAACATGGGGTTGATTATCTCCGACGCGCGAGGACGAGGCTCAACCGCGCAGTCGATCCCGGTTTCGATCCTCGCTCCTCGATCCTCAATCCGCTATACTCCCCTCGTTGCTCTTCAAGGGCCAGCAACTAGGGAAGTACAAAATCATCGCGCCGCTTGGCAGCGGCGGTTTCGGTACCGTTTACCTCGCCACCGATACCTGGATCGACAAGAAGGTCGCGATCAAGGTGCCGCACCGGCAGGGATTGGACTTCGGCGAACTGCTGCGCGAGCCGAGGCTCCTCGCTTCCGTCAGCCATCCCAACATCGTCGCGATCACGACTGCGGAGAAGCAGGACGGCGTCTTCTTCATCGTCATGGAGTACGTCCCCGGCGAGACGCTCGAGAACATCATCGCGGCGCGCGGCGCGCTCGATCTCACGCTCGCGCTCGATTTCACCTGCCAGATCTGCAACGCCGTCGATCACGCACACGGCCAGGGCGTGATCCATCGCGACCTGCGGCCGGCCAACGTGCTGGTCGGCGACAACAACATGCTCAAGGTCGCCGACTTCGGCACCTCGCGGTTCCTCGAGATCGCCGCGCACGGGACGACCGTGATCGGCAGCCCGCCCTACATGGCGCCCGAGCAATTCCACGGCAAGGCGGTGTTCGCGTCCGACCTTTACTCGCTCGGTGTGACGATGTACCAGATGTTGACCGGACAGCTGCCCTACGACACGCCGGCGCCCGGCGATCTCGACAAGCTGTTCACTGGCGAGTTGGTCTCCCCGCCGAAGCTGAAGAACCCCGCGATTCCAAAAGCCATCAGCGACATCGTCATGAAGGCCATGGCGCCGGAGCCAACGGCGAGGTACCAGCGCGCGACAGAATTGTTAGAGGACGTGCTGGCCGCGCGCAGTGCGCGAACGCCGCAGCCGAGCGCGATCCCCCGCGCCGCCGTCGCCGGACGCGTCGGCCGTGACGACGCGCAGAGCATTCAGAGCCGGCTGCGCGCGCGGGAAACGCCGGCGGCGCGCTTCTGCTGGCACTGCCGCAAACCTCTGCACGCGCGAACAGATCGCTGCCCCTTTTGCAACGAGAAACAGTAAAGAGGACCAACATTTATTGGCAGGGCCGACGCCGAAACCCGTGTGTTACGCTTCAAGATGGAGTAACTGAATGGCCGCACCTTTTCCCGGTACCGGCAAGATCTGGATGAACGGCACGCTCGTCGACTGGGCCGACGCCACCGTCCACATTGGCTCGCACGTCATTCATTACGGCAGCGCCGTGTTTGAGGGCGCCCGGTGCTACAACACGCCGCGCGGCTCGGCGACGTTCCGGCTCGACGCGCACCTGAACCGGCTGTTCGACTCGGCCAAGATCTACCGGATGGAGCCGAAGTTCTCCTATAACGATCTGCACACGGCGGTGATGGAGACGATCCGCGCCAACGAGTTCAAGGCGTGCTACATCCGGCCGCTCGTCTACCGCGGCTACCACACGCTGGGCGTCAACCCCTTCCCGTGCCCGGTGGATACGGCGATCATGTTGTGGGAATGGGGCACGTATCTCGGACAGGACGCGTTGACCAGCGGCGTCGACGTGCGCATCAGTTCGTGGTCGCGCTCCGCGCCGAACACGTTCCCGACGCTGGCCAAAACCTCCGCCAACTACGCCAACTCGTCGCTGATCAAGATGGAAGCGATAGCCGAGGGCTACAGCGAGGGTATTGCCCTCGACACGTTCGGCTATCTCAGCGAAGGGAGCGGGCAGAACCTCTTCGTCGTCCGCAACAACGTCCTCTACACGCCGCCGATTACCGCATCGATCCTGCCGGGCATCACGCGCGATTCAGTGATCGCCATCGCCAAGGATCACGGGTTCAAGGTGCGCGAAGAGATGCTGCCGCGCGAGATGCTGTACATCGCCGACGAGGCGTTCTTCGCCGGCACCGCCGTCGAGATCACCCCGATCAAATCGGTCGACAAGATCACGATCGGCAACGGCCGGCGCGGTCCGATCACCGAAGCAATCCAGCAGTCTTTCTTCGACGTCATCAACGGGCGGGTCGAGGACAAGCACGGCTGGCTCGAATACGTTTACGAAGGGGAGCCGCGCCAGGTTGTCGGCGCCGGCACGAAGAGCACAACCGGCCGGTCCTAGCTCGTCTGCTAGAATAAGCCTCGGGCCGAGTTTCCCCAGCCGGCCCGGGGACTCAATGCATATCAATCAGCTGCTCCAGACCGCTGTGGCCAGCGGCGCGTCCGACCTGCACCTCAAGGTCGGAAGCTATCCGATGATGCGCGTCAACGGCACGCTCGTCGTCGCTTCGGAAGACAAGCGGCTCGACCGCACCGACACCGACGCGATGGCCCAGGGGATTCTCGGGCCGGAGCACATCGAGAAGTTCCGCAAGAACCAGGACGTCGACCTCGCCTACAGCATCGACGGCCTCGGCCGCTTCCGCGTCAACGTCTTCCAGCAGCGCGGCACGGTCGGCATGGTCCTCCGCGTCATTCCGACGCGTATCAAGAACATCGACGAGCTCGGCCTTCCCGCCGTGCTGAAGAAGATCTGCGAGGAGGAGCGCGGCCTCGTCCTGGTCACAGGCACCACGGGGTCGGGCAAGAGCACCACGCTCGCCGCAATGATCGATTACATCAACGCGACGCGCCAGGCGCACGTCATGACGGTGGAGGATCCAATCGAATATCTCCACCGCGACAATCAGTCGATCGTCAATCAGCGCGAGCTCGCGGTCGACACGCCGTCGTTCGCACATGCGCTGCGCGCGGCGCTGCGCCAGGACCCCGACGTCATCCTCGTCGGCGAGATGCGCGACTTCGAGACCGTGGAGACCGCGCTGCACGCCGCCGAGACGGGTCATCTCGTGTTCTCGACGCTGCACACGCTCGATGCCACCGAAACGATCAACCGCATCATCGCCGTGTTTCCGCCGCATCAGCAGCGTCAGGTCCGCATTCAGCTGGCGGCGGTGCTGAAAGCCGCGATCTCGCAGCGCCTGCTGCCGCGCGCCGACGGCAGGGGACGGGCCGCGGCGATCGAAGTGATGCGCAGCACCGCGTTCATCCGCGATTGCATCATCGACAAAGACAAGACCTCGATGATCGCCGGGGCGATCGCGTCCGGCACCTCGCAATACGGCATGCAGACGTTCGACCAGGCGATCTTCAGCCTCTACTCGCAGCGGCTGGTCACGCTCGAGGAAGCGCTGCGCTGGGCGTCGAACGTGGACGACTTCAAGCTCAAGGTCGCCGGCATCTCGACGACGGCCGACATGGCGCGCGACGAAATGGCCGCCCGGCTTGCGGCTCCTGCGGCCAGACCGGCGGCTCCCGCCGCACCCGGCGCTGCGGCAAAGCCTGGGGTCCCGACGATCGAGCGCTTCGGCGGCAGGTAACCATGCCCGAGCGGACGGCTTACGTCGACGCCCTGCAGATGCTGGGACGGCGGGAGCTGTCCGTCAAACAAGTGCGCGAGCGGCTCGCCGATCGCGAGCATTCCGTCGAAGACATCGAGCGGGCCATCGATCTTCTGATCGAGAACCGCGCGCTGGACGATGCCCGCGTCGCTGCCGCCTACGTGCGCACCGCGGTCAGGGTCAAGGGACGCGGGCGGCTGCGCATCCAGCGCGAGCTGCACGAGATGGGGATCGACAAGGAGACAGCGAGCGAGGCGCTCGCCGCCGCGTTCGGCGAGACCGACGAACGCGCGCTGATTGCCAAGGCGCTCCAGAAAAAACTTCGCGGCAAGCCCAAAATCACCGACGCCGCCGAGTACGCGCGCGTCTACCAGTTCCTCATGCGACAGGGCTTCTCCCCTGCCGCGGTCAGCGCGGCGCTGCGCGCCCATCGCAAAGGGACCGATCCGCTAGAATAACTGGATGGATTCGCGGGAAATTCGCAGCTCTTTTCTCCGATATTTCGAGAAGAACCGGCACCAGATCGTGTCGAGCTCCTCGCTGGTTCCCGGGGACGATCCCACTCTGCTCTTCACCAACGCGGGGATGAACCAGTTCAAGGACGTCTTTCTCGGAAAAGAGAAGCGGCCTTACACGCGCGCCACCACGTCGCAGAAGTGCATGCGGGTCAGCGGCAAGCACAACGACCTCGACAACGTCGGCCCGTCGCTGCGCCATCACACCTTCTTCGAGATGCTCGGCAACTTCTCCTTTGGCGATTACTTCAAGAAGGAGGCAATCCCGTTTGCCTGGGAGCTGCTGACCACCGTATGGCATCTCGAGCCGGAACGGCTCTATCCCACGATCTTCAAAGGGGACGCGGGCATTCCGCGCGACGACGAGGCCTATCAGATCTGGACGCGCCTGGTGCCGGCCGATCGGATCACCGAGCTCGGTCTCGCAGAGAACTTCTGGCAGATGGGCGAAACGGGCCCGTGCGGCCGCTGCTCCGAGATCCATTACTTCCGCGGCACCCAGGTGCCCTGCGAACGGGAGATGAGCGGCAGCGCCTGCCTCGGGATCGACTGCAGCTGCGATCGCTATGTCGAAGTGTGGAACAACGTCTTCATGGAGTTCGACCGCCAGGCGGACGGGACGCTGAATCCCCTGCCCGCGCCATCGATCGACACCGGCATGGGCCTCGAGCGCATCACCGCAGTCATCCAGGGGAAGATCTCGAACTACGACACCGATCTGTTTCAGCCCATCCTGAGAGCGATCGGCGAGCGCTCCGGCCGGAAGTACAGCGCGACGCTCGACGAGCCGTCGGACGTCTCGATGCGGGTGATCGCCGATCACCTGCGAGCGATGACCTTCCTCATCGCCGACGGCGTCGTCCCCTCGAACGAATGGCGCGGCTACGTGCTGCGCAAGATCATGCGCCGGGCGATGCGGCACGGCAAGAAGCTGGGTTTCACGCAGCCCTTCCTGCACGGACTCGTCGACGTGCTGGTGGCGGAAATGGGCGACGCGTATCCCGAGCTGCGCAACAACCGGGACTCGGTCGTCCGCGTGGTGCGCAGTGAAGAAGAGCGATTCGACGCGGTGCTGACGGCTGGACTGCCGCGTCTCGAGGAAGCGCTCGACCGGGCGGCGAACACGAATCGGATCCTCGCCGGCGACGAGGCGTTCCGCCTCTACGATTCGCTCGGCGTGCCGCTCGATTTCATGGAGGATCTCGCCGGTCAGCGCGGCCTCGCGATCGATCGCGAGGGATACGAACGGGCGATGGAAGGCCAGCGGGAGCGAGCACGCGCGGGGAGCTCGTTCGAGGCGAGAAAGGCGCAGGACTTCGCGTTTGCGTCCGAAGACGCGCGCACGGCGGTGCTCGCGCCCGGCGATCAGTTCGAGGGATACACCTCCACGGCAGTCAAGGGCATACCGGTGCTCGCCGTGTTCGATGCGGAACGACGCGAGGCGGCGGAGTTGAAACACGGTGAGTCCGGCTTCATCGTGCTCGAGCGGACGCCGTTCTATCTCGAGGCCGGCGGACAGGTCTCCGACAGCGGTTTGATCCTGAACGAGGCCAGCGGCGCATCCGCGCAGGTCAACGGCCTGGTTCGCCTCGCGCCAGGCGGACCTCGCGCGCATCGAGTCACCGTCGACAAGGGCGCTTTCAAACCGCGCGATCTCGTGTCCGCCGTCGTCGACGATCGAACGCGGGACGCGACGCGCCGCAATCACAC
>JBKPSE010000529.1:0-3184 GCA_046765855.1 Acidobacteriota bacterium
GCGTGGGACAGCGTGCAGGATCCTGAGGGTCACTTCATCGGCTGGGCGCCCGGTCGTGGGCCAATCGTGGCGCCCGAGGGCATGCCGTGGCCGCTCGCTCGCGGATCCGACCTCGTGATCGAGCTCCACATGGTGCCGTCAAGAAAGCCACTCACCATTCTGCCGACGATCGGGTTGTTCTTTTCGGCGACCCCGCCGCGTCAGACGCCGCTCACGGTGAAGATGGGATCCCGCATGATCGACATTCCCGCCGGCCGCCGTGATTATGTCGTCACTGATACGTACGAATTTCCCGTCGCGGTCGATCTGATGAGCGTGTATCCGCACGCGCACTATCTCGCGCGTGACATGCGGGTCACCGCCGACCTGCCGGACGGATCCACGAAGACGCTGCTGCACATCCCCGATTGGAGCTTTCACTGGCAGCAGGACTATCGCTACGCCACGCCGGTGAGGCTGCCGCGCGGGACCAGAGTGACGATGCGCTACACCTATGACAATTCGGACGACAACGAGGAGAACCCGCGGCATCCGCCGGTGCGTGTCCGGGTGGGGCCGAAGTCGACCGACGAGATGGCGGAGCTGGGACTGCAGCTGATGCCGCAGTCGCTCGCCGACGCCGCAGCGCTGGTGCAGTCGTTCGCGGACCGCGCCGCCCTCGCCAACGTCGCGCTCGGAGAGGTGCGAGTACGTGAAACGCCTGACAATGCCGAATACCAGGCATTTCTCGGCGCCAGCTACGTCGAAGTGGGCCGCTATGTCGAAGCGATTGCGCCGCTCGAGACCGCGCTGCGGCTCGACGAGCGGTCGGCCCCGGTGCACAACGACCTCGGCACCGCACTGATGATGACGGGCCGGCTGCCGGAGGCGCTGCCGCACTTCCAGCGCGCCGTCGCGCTGGCGCCGCAGAACGAAGTGATGCACTTCAATCTCGGCAACGGCCTGAAGGAGGCTGGCCGTGCCGAGGAGGCTGCGGCGGCCTATCAGCGCGCGCTCGTCCTCAATCCCGATTTTGCCGACGCGCACGTGAACCTGGGCGCGCTGCTCTTTTCCCGCGGCCGACTGCGCGAGGCCCTCGACCATTTCGAGCGCGCTGCCGCGCTGAAGCCCAACTCGGCGGTGATTCACACCGACGCCGGCAGCGTGCTCGCCGCATCCGGCCGCTACCCCGAGGCGCTTCGCCATTTCCGCCGCGCCCTGGAACTGCGGCCCGACTATCAGCCCGCGCTCGACGGCGTCGCGCGCCTCGAGAGGATGGGAGTGAGGTAGCTGGCGGTTCGCAGTTGGCAGTAGGCAGTTGGCAGTTCGCAGCTCGCAGTTGGCAGCGGGCAGTTCGCAGTTCGCAGTTCGCAGTTCGCAGTTCGCAGTTGGCAGTTCGCAGTTGGCAGCGCGCAGTTCGCAGTTGGCAGCTCGCAGCTCGCAGCTGGCAGCTCGCAGCTCGCAGTTCGCAGTTGGCAAACGCGGCTCGTCGTTCAGTGGTCCGCGAGTTTCTCCGTTACCGCTCCTCCGTACGCGCACCGCCTTCGTCCGGTTTCAACCACTTCGCGAAAAACGCGTCGACCCGCGTCCACGCGTCGCGCAGCACATGCTCGCGCGTGAAGTAGTGGAATTCTCCCGGATAGGTCATGAACTCGACGAGGGAGCCCTTCCCGTTCTTCAGCAAGGCGTCGATCAGCCGGACCGAGTGCAGGTACGGGACGTTGACGTCGGCCGTGCCGTGCAGTACGAGCAGCGGGCGCACCAGCCGATCGACGTGTGACACTGGCGAGGCCTGCGCGTAGACCTTCGGATTCTGATCGGGTGTGCCGATGCGGCTCGTCGTCCACGTGCCGTGGTACGGATCCTCGTAATACATGGCGTAGTCGGCAACGCCGGCGACATCGACGGCGGCGCGGAAGGCTGTCGGCCGCTCGGTCACCGCCAGCAGCGTGAAGAATCCGCCGTAACTGAGACCCCAGATCCCGATGCGGTCAGCATCCACGTAAGGCAGCGTCCTCAGATAGTCGGCGCTCATCGCCGCGTCTTTGAAGTCGTTGCCGCCAACGTCCATGTAGACCCCCTCGCGCCACGCCGATCCATAGCCGATGCTGCCGCGGTAGTCGGGTGCGATCACGACGTAGCCCTGCTGAAGCAGGTACTGATGGAAGCTGTAATACACCGCGTAGTTGCGCTGCACGTGCCAGCCGTCGTAGTTCTGATTCACGCCGTCGCCGTGCACCCACACGATTGCCGGATGCTTCTTCGTCCGGTCGAGCGTCTTTGGCACGAAGAGATAGGCCGGTACGGGTTTGCCGTCGGGACCCGGATAGTGAATCAGCTGCGGTTCGGTCAGCGCGCTTCGGTTGAAGTTGGCCGGCATCGAGTTGGTCAACCGCACCGGTTTGGCGCCGGGCTTCGCCGCATCGACGACGTAGAGATCCGCGGAGTTCTCGGGATCGGTGTGCTGGTAAACGAGCATGCGCCCGTTGGGCGACCACTGCGGATCGGTGTTGGTGCCGCGCCCGGAGGTCAACGTGGTAAGGGACGCACGCGCCGGATCCGCGCCGATCGTCGCGATGCGCAGCTGCCGGTTGCCTGGATTCGGTCCTTCATTCGAATCGAAGGCGATCCGCGTGCTGTCGGGCGACCATGACGGCCGCCAGGCCTCGTACTGACCTTTGGTGATTTGGACGGGCGATCCGCCTGCCGCGGCTGCGAGGTAAAGATGATCCCATCCGTCGCGGTCGCTGAGGAACGAGATCCACTTGCCGTCGGGAGACGCCTGCGACCCGCCGCGCGCATCGCCGGTCATGCTCCAGAACGTGGTCTTCACGTCCTCGTGCACGAGGCGCGGATCTCCACCATCGACCGACCCCACGTAGACTCCGCGCCGCTTGAAGTCGGGGGCCGTGCGATCGAACAGGAAATGCGCCGGGTCGATCCAGCGACTGCCGCCACGCCCGCCGAAGCCGCCGCCTTCGGGGACGCTGTACCGCTTCGCCGCGCCGCCAATCGGCATCACCCACGTTCCCGGCGGCGCCCCCGGCAACCGCTCGGTGATCGTGTAGATGATCTTCGAGCCTGAATACTCCGGCGTCTGCTCGTGGCGGCGGATCTCGCCGCGTCCTCCCCCGGTGGAGAGCGCAAGTGTCCGATCGTCGATCCAGCTGACCGAAGTCGCGCCCTCCGGCGCAGTCCCGGCTTC
>JBKPSE010000530.1:0-4570 GCA_046765855.1 Acidobacteriota bacterium
GTGTAGCCCGCCACCACCCCGCCGTCGTCGCGCACGCCGGGACCGGTGGCTGGATGGATGGCCCGCACGAGACCGGGCGACGGCAGGAAGCCCTGATCCGGATCCTCCGCATAGATGCGGCACTCGATCGCGTGGCCGTGCGGGGTCAGCGCCTTTTCCGGATCGATCGTCAGCCGCTCGCCGCGCGCGATCCGGATCTGCCAATGGACGAGATCGAGGCTGGTGACCATCTCGGTCACCGGATGCTCGACCTGCAGCCGCGTGTTCATCTCGAGGAAATAGAAGGAGCCGTCTTCGTCGAGCAGGAATTCGATCGTGCCCGCGTTGGTATAACCGGCGGCGCTCGCCACTGCGGCTGCCGCGTCGGCGATGCGCCGGCGCAGATGCGGGTCGACGGCGAGCGACGGGGATTCTTCGACGACCTTCTGGTGCCGCCGCTGGATCGAGCACTCGCGCTCGACGAACGGGATCACATTGCCGTAGCGATCGCCGAGCAGCTGGATCTCGATATGGCGTGGCCGGCTGATACGGCGTTCGAAGTAGACGGCGGTGTCGCCAAACGCCGATCCCGCCTCCGAGCGCGCGGTGCGTACGGCATTCAGCAGCGCGTCCGGTGCGTCGACGACTCGCATGCCTTTGCCCCCGCCGCCGGCGACAGCTTTCACCATCAACGGGTAGCCGACGCGCGCGCCTTCGCGGGCGATCTCTTCGTCGGTTGCGCTTGGGGGCAGCGCCGCGTCCGTGCCGGGCACCACAGGCACGCCGGCGCGCAGCGCGATCTCGCGCGCGCCCGTCTTGCTGCCGAGCGCCTCGATGGCGTCCGCCGACGGACCGATGAACGTGAGGCCGGCATCGGCGCACGCTCGCGCGAACCCGGCGTTCTCCGCCAGAAAGCCGTAGCCGGGGTGCACGGCGTCCGCGCCGGTCGCTTTGGCGGCGTCGATCAGCTTGTCGATGCGGAGATAGCTCTCCGACGCGGGACTGGCACCGATGTGCACGGCCTGATCGGCGTCGCGCACGTGCCGGGCGCCGCGGTCGCAGTCGGAATAGACCGCGACTGTACGAATGCCCAACTCGCGGCAGGCGCGAATGACGCGCACCGCGATTTCACCGCGGTTCGCAATGAGTACGGTCACTGCCTCAATTGTAATCGCTGGAATGCAGCAGGAAATCAGAGCGGGATGTTGCCGTGTTTCCTGGGCGGATTGCGATCCCGCTTCGTTTCCAGGCCGTTCAGCGCGGCAATCAGCTTGGCGCGGGTCTGACGCGGGTGAATCACTTCGTCGATGAAGCCGCGGGCGGCAGCCACGTAGGGATTGGCGAACTTTTCGCGGAATTCGGCGATGCGCTCGGCGCGCGCCGCGGCGGGATCGGCGGCCTTTTCGAGCTCGCGCTTATAAAGGATGTTGACCGCGCCTTCCGGCCCCATCACCGCGATCTCCGCGGTCGGCCAGGCGAAGTTGACGTCGGTGCGAATGTGCTTGCTCGACATCACGCAGTACGCGCCCCCGTACGCCTTGCGCGTGATCACCGTCACCTTGGGCACTGTCGCTTCCGCGAACGCATACAGCAGCTTTGCGCCGTGGCGGATGATGCCGCCGAATTCCTGCACCGTGCCGGGCAGGAAGCCCGGCACGTCCTCGAAGGTGACCAGGGGAATGTTGAACGCGTCGCAGAACCGCACGAAGCGCGCCCCTTTCACCGACGCATCGATGTCGAGCGTGCCCGCCAGGTGCGCCGGCTGGTTGGCGACGATGCCGACCGATCGTCCGCCGAGTCGGGCGAAGCCGACGATGATGTTCTTCGCGAAGTGGCGATGCACTTCGAGGAACGCGCCTTCGTCCGCAATCGCGTGAATCAGGTCGAGCATGTCGTACGGCTGGTTCGGTGACGCCGGCACCAGCCGATCCAGCGACTCGTCTTCACGCGCCACCGGATCCGAAGTGTCGACGCGCGGCGGTTCGTCGACGTTGTTGCCCGGCATGTACGACAGCAGCTCGCGAATCAGTCGCAGGCACGCGCGATCGTCGGGGACGGCGAAATGCGCGACCCCGCTGGTCGCGTTGTGCGTCATCGCCCCGCCCAACTGATCCTTGGTGACCTCCTCGTGCGTGACGGTCTTGATCACATCGGGTCCGGTCACGAACATGTAGCTCGTGCCGTCGACCATGACGTTGAAATCAGTGATGGCCGGCGAGTAGACAGCGCCGCCGGCGCACGGCCCCATGATCGCGGAGATCTGCGGCACCACGCCCGAGGCCAGCGTGTTGCGCAGGAAGATGTCGGCGTAGCCGCCGAGCGACAGCACGCCCTCCTGGATGCGCGCGCCGCCCGAGTCGTTGAGACCGACGATCGGCGCGCCCATTTTCATCGCCAGGTCCATGATCTTGACGATCTTCGCGGCGTTGGTCTCCGAGAGCGAGCCGCCGAACACGGTGAAGTCCTGCGCGAAGGCGTAGACGGGGCGCCCGTCGATCCGGCCGGCGCCGGTCACCACGCCGTCGCCGGGAATCAGGCTCTCCTCCATGCCGAAATCGCGGCAGCGGTGCATCACCAGCTTGTCGGTCTCGTCGAAAGTGCCCGGATCGAAGAGCAGGTCGATGCGCTCGCGCGCGGTGAGCTTGCCGGCGTCGTGCTGACGCTTCAGGCGGTCTTCACCGCCGCCAAGCTCGGCGCGCCGTTCCAGTTCCTCGAGATGCTTGATCGGATCCACGTCTGGGATCAGCGGTTCGCCGCCGCGCCGTATGCCTTCTCCCAGTCGGCGAGGAACTTCTTCAGTCCATTCTCGGTCAGCGGATGATTGAACAGCGAATCGATCACCGCCGGCGGGCAGGTGCAGATGTCGGCGCCCATGCGCGCCGCTTCGACGATGTGCATCGGCCCGCGCGTGCTGGCCACGAGAATCTCCGTCTTGAACTGGTAGTTCTCGTAGATCTCGACGATGTCGCGGATCAGGTCCATGCCAGGCGTCGAGATGTCGTCGAGGCGGCCGACGAACGGACTGATGTAGGTCGCGCCGACCTTGGCGGCAAGCAGCGCCTGCGCCGCTGTGAAGCAGAGCGTGACGTTGACCTTGATGCCCTCGGTCGACAGCGCCTTGCACGCCTTGATGCCGTCGCGGGTCAGCGGCACTTTGACGACGATGTGCGGATCGATCTGCGAGAGCTCGCGCCCCTGCTTGATCATCGCCTGCGCTTCGGTCTCGGTCACCTCGGCGCTGGTCGGACCCTTGACGATGTGGCAGATCTTCTTGAGGTTGTCCTTGTAGTCCCCCGGCTCCTTGGCGAGCAGCGTCGGGTTCGTGGTGATGCCGTCGATGATGCCGAGCGGCACCAGCGCTTCGATGTCCTTGATGTTGCCGGAATCGATGAAAAGTTTCATGACTGTCCCCCTGTAACCGGATTCGTGAGCTCGCCCACGCCGGCGACTTTGATGGTCACGCGATCGCCGGGCTTCAGCGGACCGATGCCCGACGGCGTGCCGGTGGCGATGATGTCGCCGGGCAGCAGCGTCATCACCCGCGTGATATAGGCGACGAGATAGTCGATTGAGAACACGAGCTGCCTGGTCGACGAGTCCTGCCGTTTTTCGCCGTTCACCCAACCTTCGACGCGAACGCCGTCGGCGCCGCGGTAGTCGATGCCGGCGGCGACGCACGGTCCGAGCGGCGCGAACGTATCGAACCCCTTCGCGTGCGTGTACTGCGCCCCCTTTTGCTGCAGCTCGCGCGCGGTCACGTCGTTGAAACAGGTCAGGCCCAGGATGAAATCCCCGGCCTCCGATTCCTTGACGTGACGGGCGCGGCGGCCGATCACGACGCCGACCTCCGCCTCGTGATCGACGCGGCCGATGTCGCCGGGCACGACGATCGCCGCATCAGGGCCGACCACAGCCGTCGACGGCTTGATGAACATCAGCGGCGAGGACGGCAGCGGCTTGTTCTGCTCGGCCGCGTGGTCCTTGTAGTTCAAGCCGATGCACACCATCTTCGACGGCAGCACTGGCGCGAGCAGGCTGTGGCCGCTGGGCGCGATCTCCTCGCCGGGTTTGTGCGCCCCGAACAGGTCGCCGTCCAGCAGCCGCCATGTGCCCGCTTCCTCGACGGCATAGCGCGGCGCGCCCTTGTAATCGATCCGGTAATACCTTTTCATCGCGCGGTTTCCTGGACCTTGTTCGAGAGGCCGCTGCGGTTCGGCGGCGACGCTCGATCGACGGCGACGACGGCGTAGACGTACGTCGACCCGGCTTTGACGCTGCGGTCTGCGTAGCGCGTCTCGCGGATCGGCTCCGGCGTCAGCGGCTGCAGTGTGTCACCCGGCGCCTCGCCGCGCAAGACGAGGTAACCGCCAAGGTCGGTGTCGCTGTTCGCGTCCCAGATCAGATTGACGACGCCGGTCCCCGACACCGCCGCGAGCCCCTTCGGCGCCGCCGGTGGAAACGTATCCTGCGGCGTAACGCAGATCGGGTCCGACGGATCGCTCTCGATGGTCGCCGCGCCCACCGTAGCGACGCTGCGCACGACAAAGCACTGCTCCTGGCCCGCAGTCGCGCCCTCGTGACTGAACGTCGT
>JBKPSE010000531.1:0-15807 GCA_046765855.1 Acidobacteriota bacterium
CGCTGGTGGGGTGGCCCATCGTGGGACGCGGGGTACGCGGAATTCTGCTCGTCGAACGGGAGTCGGAGTACGCAGAAGCTGCGCGCGCCCTCGGTGCGGGCGCCTGGCGCGTGATGTGGCGCCATCTGGTGCCGGCAACGCGCGGATTTCTGTCTGTGCAAGGCACGCTGCTGGTCCCCGCATTCGTGATGGCGGAAGCAACGCTATCCTTTGTCGGGCTTGGCTTTGCGCCGCCGACTTCGAGCTGGGGAACCATGCTCGCCGATGCCGCGAGCGTGCAAGTCGCCGCGGACGCGCCCTGGCTCCTGACACCCGCCGCCGCAGTAGTCCTGACCGTCTTCACGGTGCACACGGCGGCAAGCAGCCGCACACGCCACCAGCCGTCGTCTCGCAAGCCTCAACTCTTTTAGATTCAGAGATATAGCAGCACTCTGGCGAGTGTCCCATCTCGATACCTCTGTTGCAGAACAGAACAAATCCCGCTAAGTCTTGCCGTGAGAACACTTGACCCAAAAATGCCCGTCTCTAACGCTCTTCCATGTTCCGTTGTAGCGCAATTACATCTCTGATCCCGTTAACCCTTGTCCGCCTTTTATCTCCGTAAACAATTGAATTAACAACGGTTAGGGGAGACGACGCAAAGCCCAACCGTACTGGCCTTCTGATTGCTCTCTAGGCTGCGCACTCGTAAATCTCGGTCCAGGCGAGGTCTGACATGCGGGAGTTCGCGAACGGGTCGGTAAGCGGTTGCGACAAAGCGGTTTGGGGCTAGCGCCTCGCTCAGTACAGAGAGAGAAGGTTTTTTATCGTGACTAGGTGGCGAAACAATCTGGCAGCGGCGCTCACGGCGTCGATCTGCCTGTTCGGATTCACGGCCACAGCGGCCGCCGAGCGGGGCCCGGGTAAGAAGGGCGGCCATCCGAAGCTTGACGCGAAGCTGAGCGAGCGTGCTCGCGGCGGCAGCGTCGGGTTCTCGCGCGCGATCGTGATGCTGAATCCAGGTTGCGATGCGGCACCCGATTACGCGAAGGTCGGGGCCAGGCGCGGTCGGAAGCTCGGTCTGATCAATGCGGATGTCGTCGAGGTCCCCAATCGCGAGCTGCAAAAGCTGGCGGACAGCCGCTGCGTCAAGGGCCTGCATTGGGACCGCAAGACCGGCGGCGAAATGAATTACGCCGCCATCGTCGAAGGCGCCCGCGCGGTTCAGTACACCTACGGTTACGACGGCGCCGGTGTCGGCGTCGCCGTGATCGACTCCGGCATCGTCGGATGGCACGACGACCTCACCTACTTCGGGTCGAGCGCGAAGGTGCAGGTCGTCAACGGGCAGCGGCTCGTGAAGTTCGTCGACTTCGTCAACGGCCGCACGACGCCGTACGATGACAACGGTCACGGGACGCACGTCGCTGGCATCATCGCTGGAAACGGTCTCGATACCTGGGGCGCACGCGCCGGCATGGCGCCGGCGGCGAATCTGGTCAGCCTCAAGGTGCTCGACGATCACGCCGGCGGCTACATCAGCAACGTGATCGCCGCGCTCGACTGGGTCTTCACGAACCGCGTTACTTACAACCTTCGCGTCGTCAACCTGTCGGTTGGAGCGGCGGTGACCGAGTCGTACATGACGGACCCGTTGACGCTCGCGGCCAAGCGCGTCGTCGACGAGGGCGTGGTCGTGGTGACGGCGGCGGGCAACCTGGGCAAGAACAGGACGACGGGCGAGACGCAGTACGGCGCGATTACCGCGCCCGGGAACGCGCCGTGGGTGCTGACCGTCGGGGCGTACACGCACCAGGGAACGCTGACCCGTACTGATGATGCGATCGCGTCGTACAGCTCGCGCGGTCCGACCGCGATCGACTATGCCGCCAAGCCTGACATCGTGGCGACCGGCACGGGGATCGCCTCGCTGGCAGCGCCGGGCAGCCTGCTCTACAACACCAAGCCGACGCAGCTGCTGAGCGGTCTGTGGCTGACGCCCTACAAGCCATATTTGAGCCTGACAGGCACGAGCATGGCGTCACCGGTCGTCGCCGGCACCATCGCGCTGATGATGCAGGCGAACCCGAACCTCACGCCGAACCTGGTGAAGGCGATTCTGCAGTACACCGCCCAGGACTACGGCTACAACGCGCTCACTCAGGGCGCGGGCTTCCTGAATACCAAGGGAGCTGTCGATCTCGCTCGCTTCCTTCGCAATCCGCAGGCGGGTCAGACGTATCCGTCGCAAGCGGTCTGGAGCAAGACGATTCTGTGGGGCAACCACAAAATCAAGCGCGGCGTCATCAAGCCGGCGGGCAGCGCCTGGTCGCTGAACGTCACGTGGGGCGCAGCGACCGACGCCGAAGGCGACAACATCGTCTGGGGCACGGCCTGCGATACGAGTGAATGCGACAACATCGTCTGGGGCACCTCCGCGATGGATGCTGCCGACATCGCATGGGGCAGCTTCGACTCTGAAGGGGACAACATCGTGTGGGGAACCGCCGACTGTCAGGCGGGCACGGAATGCGAAAACATCGTGTGGGGCACCGCCTGCGCTGATGGCGAGTGCGACAACATCGTCTGGGGCACCGAATGCGGCGGCGCCGACTGCGACAACATCGTCTGGGGCACCGCTGAGGGCGAAGGCGACAACATCGTGTGGGGCACCGCCGAGGGCGAAGGCGACAACATCGTCTGGGGCACCAACGGTGAAACCGATCAGATCGTTTGGGGCGCGGCTGCCGAGTCCGACAACATCACATGGGGCTGTGCGGGGGAGGAGGAGATGGTCTTCGACGATCCGGAGGTTCCGTCGGTGTTCGACGGCACCGTGTTCGAATCGCTGTTCGGCAGTCCGGTGCCGGTGCAGCCGACCGATTCGACCGCCGTTTCACAACCGCCGTCGGCCATCCTGCCCGACAGCAGCACGACTACCACCGTCGTCGGCACGACGACCGTCATCGGAGGGGGCTTCTAATGAAGAGCACTCTTCGTGAGTCGCGCGTGCTCGCAGCGGTGCAGCCGGCGATGGCCGCCGGACGCACCGAGACGACGACCTCCGACTGGCGCCAGGCGCTTCCGATGCTGACCGGATCGATGGTCACGGTGCGCGAGTTGCGTCTCTCCGATGCGTCATCGCTTCTGGCGATGCTGTCGACGGAAGAAGTGGCGCGGTTCATCTCGCCGCCGCCGACCACGGTCGAAGGCTTCGAGCGCTTCATCATGTGGACGCACCGCGAGCGCGCGGCGGGCAACTACGCCTGCTTTGCGGTCGTGCCGCACGGAATGGATACGGCGATCGGGATCTTCCAGGTGCGGCAGCTCGAGCCGGGCTTCGCCACCGCCGAGTGGGGCTTCGCGATCGGATCGGCGTTCTGGGGCACCGGCGTGTTCATGGACAGCGCGCGCATGGTCATCGACTTTGCGTTCGACACCATCGGCACGCACCGCCTCGAGGCGCGTGCGGCGATTCTCAACGGCCGCGGCAACGGCGCCCTGCGGAAGATCGGCGCGATGCAGGAAGGCATCCTGCGCAAGTCGTTCCTCCGCAACGGCGAGTACCTCGATCAGGCGCTGTGGACAATCCTCGACGAGGATTGGCGTGCCCAGCGCGTCATCTGGGGTACCCGGATCCACTAGCTCTCGCCTGGAGGCGAAGCATCGACAGCACCCTGCTGAATGGGCGCGGCTGACAAGGCCGCGCCCGTTTTTTTGTGGTACGGTTTCCATCGTGAACCTCCGATCGATCTTTCCGCCGATGCCGACGCCATTCCGCGACGGCGAGGTCGATGGAGAAGCGATCCGGCGCAACGTCAGGCGCTTCATCGCGGCCGGGCTGGGCGGCGTCGTCGCGCTTGGCACCAACGGCGAGGCGGCGATGCTGGACGATGAGGAGAGCGCGCACGTGATCGAGGCGGCGCGCAACGAGGTGCCGCGCGATCGCGTGCTGATCGCTGGCGCCGGCCGCGAATCGACGCGCGCGACCATCGCCGCGGCCAGATGCGCCGCCGCGGCGGGCGCCGACGCCGTGCTGGTGCGGACGCCGTCGTTCTATCGCGCGCACATCCCGCCGGCAGCGCTGATCGCGCACTACACGGCCGTCGCCGACGAAAGTCCGGTCCCGGTCCTGCTGTACAACTACGCCGCCTTCACCGGCATCAACCTGTCGCCCGACACCGTCGCGCGCCTTGCTGCGCACGGCAACGTCGCGGGCATGAAAGAAACGAGCACGGACGGTGCGCAGTTTGCCGATCTGGCCGCGGTAGTGCCGGATCGGTTCACCGTTCTTTGCGGCTCGGCGCCTGGCGTCTACACGGCTCTGTGCGCCGGCGCCAAGGGCGCGATCCTCGCCGTGTCATGCGTGCGGCCCGCCGTCTGCCTGCAGCTGCTCGCGCACGTGCAGGCCGGACGCTATGCCGAAGCGCTTGCCTGCCAGCAGCAACTCACGCCGCTGGCGCGTGCGGTGACGACCGGCTTGGGCATCGCCGGCCTCAAGGCGGCGATGGATATGTCGGGCATGGATGGCGGCGCGCCGCGCCCGCCGCTCGCGCCTCTTCCCGCTGATGCGGCCGGCAAACTCAAAGCGCTCCTCGATGCCACACCCTGAACGTCTGTTGCTGGGCCCCGGCCCCAGCCCCGTCGCGCCCCGGATCATGCGCGCCATGCAGGCGCCGGTACTCAGCCATCTCGACCCGGACATGATGTCAATCCTCGACGACATCCGCGCGCGGCTGCACCGTGTCTTCCGCGCCCCGGATGGCGCGTTCTCGTTCGCCGTCTCCGGTACCGGAACGGCGGGCATGGAATGCGCGGTCGCCAATCTCACCCGGCCGGGCATGCGTGCGGTCGTGGTCGTGACCGGCTATTTCGGCGATCGTCTCGCGCAGATGCTCACGCGTTACGGTGCGACCGTCGCACGCGTGGAGGTCGAGTGGGGACGCGCCTGCGATCCGGCGCAACTCGAAAACGCGCTCGCGGCCGGCGCCGATCTGGTCGCGATGGTGCACGCGGAAACGTCAACCGGTGTGCTCAACCCCGTCGCCGATCTGTGCCGGATTGCGAACGCTCGCGGCGCCCTCACCATCGTCGATGCGGTGACCTCGCTGGGCGCGCAGCCGGTCGACGTCGCAGCGTGGGAAGCGGACGCGGTCTACAGCTGCTCGCAGAAAGGCCTGGGCGCGCCATCGGGACTCTCGCCGATGATGTTTCGAGAGAGCTCCCGACTGAAGGCGGCATCTGCCTGCAGCTTTTATCTCGACGTCAATCTTCTCCGCGACTACTGGATCGGTCGCAAGTATCACCACACGATCTCGGCACCGCTGATCTACGCCCTTCAGGAAGCGCTCTCAGCTGTCGAAGACGAAGGATTGGAGGCGCGATGGGCCCGTCATCGCGCCAATCACGAAGCACTGCTCGAGGCGCTGCGGCCGCTCGGTCTCGAGGTGCTGCCGCCATCGGGCGAGCGGCTGTGGTCGCTGAACGCGGTCAAGGTTCCCGACGGTGTCGATGAAGCCTCGGTGCGCAAGTCGCTGCTTCAGCAGCACGATATCGAGATCGGCGCGGGACTCGGCCCGCTCGCCGGCAAAATCTGGCGCGTCGGTCTGATGGGATCGGGTTCCACGCCGGAGAACGTCACACGGCTGGTCAGCGCCCTCGGAACGATTCTGGGACGGTGAAGAAGGGCAAGCGTCGGCTGCTCCGCGCGATCGGCCGCGGCATCGCGGCGGCACTGGCGATCGGGTTCGCCGCAGCGGCGTACGCCTATCTTTCGCTTCCCGATGTTCGGCTGCTGCGCACGCAGAACCCTTCCACGACCGCGTTCATGGAACTCCGCCGCCGTGAGGCGCGGGCGGCAGGCAAGGTCCTGATCACCGATCAACGATGGATGCCTTACGCGCGCATCTCCGCCAACCTGAAAAAGGCGGTGATCGTCACCGAGGACGGCGCGTTCTGGCAGCACGAAGGCATCGACTACGAACAGCTGCGCGACGCGGTGGAAACCAATTGGGAGCGCGGCGAATTCGCCCGCGGCGCGAGCACCATCACGCAGCAGCTCGCCAAGAACCTCTACCTCTCGCCGTCCAAGAACCCGATGCGCAAACTGAAGGAACTGCTCATCACGCGCCGGCTCGAGGTGGAGCTATCGAAGCAGCGAATCCTGGAGATCTACTTGAACGTGATCGAGTGGGGGGACCGCATCTGGGGCGCGGACGCGGCGGCCCACCGCTACTTCCACAAATCGGCTTCGGATCTGAGCGCGTCCGAAGCGGCCTTGCTCGCCGCGGCGATTGCCAACCCGCACCTGATGGATCCGGCACACCCGAGCGCACGGCTCCGGCGCCGGCAGCAAATGATCATGAGGCGTATGGGAGCGGTGACGCCGCCGCCGGCCGTCCCCGAACCGGTTCTGCCGGGTGTCGCCCCGATTGACGTCCTGCCCGGCGTCTCCGTCCCGGACGTGGGGGCGCCCAGCGCGCCATCCACGGCTCCGGCAGGCCCAATTGCCCTCCCCGGCAGCCCGGTTGGGCCTCTCAAGCCGCCCGGAAAGCCGGGCGGGGATGCCGGAAAACCGACAGGACCTGGTCAGTAAATTGTTATCCCTGTTCACCTTGACAGGGATATGCCCATGTCCGTATAGTCGCATCGTTCCCGTTCCCTAGCAGCCACGGCAGGCACGGTTTCAGGCCCGGCGAGAGCCGCGTCTTGGGACCGGAGTGTGTCGCGATGATCAATTACACGCAGCGCATTTCGCGCTTGATGCAGGATGTTGTGTCACGCACTCCTGCGCTGACCTTCATCGACCTGCGCGAGGTCCTGGTCTTCGGCCGCTACGGCCGGCCGGGCGCCGACGGCGCCTTCGCAACCTGCCACTGTCTCACCTTGCCCGAGACGGAACCCGGCTACTACTTCTGGCGCGATCGGATGACCGGCGAGTTGACCCGCCGGTCCGAATGGTTCATCACCAAGACGCCCGAGGTGCGCGTCGATGGGACGCGCATCAAGTACCTCATCTCGTTCGTCCTGCCGCGCTTCTGCGAACAGACACTCGAACGCTCGTGGAAAGCGGAGCTTTACGGACGCGTTGAACCCTGGGTCGCCAAGCTCGACACCATCGTGCACGAGCTGTATCACATCGATCCGACCGCCAGCGGCATCCGCCAGTTCGCGCACGCCGACGGAACCCGCGACACGCGCACGCACGCGCCGCAGTTCTACGATGACGTGGCGAAGATGACGCGGAATTACCTAGAATCCAATCCGGATCCCGCGCTTCTCGAATTCCTGCGGTGGGATTTTTCCGGTCTGCAGCAGCGCTTCGGCGGCGTGACGGCGACGACGTTCCGGAACTTCCCTTCGTTTCCGCAGCGCTACATGGAACGCTGCGCGCTCCCGGTCGAACAGTCGGGGGGTGTGAAAGTCGAACCGCTGAAGCGGCCCGGGCAGCCGGCGCTCTACACCGAGCGCGATCTGAACGTGCGCCAGTTCACCAACGGCGCGGCGCGGCGCCTCCAGCTCTCCGCCTGACCCTACAGCACACGACGCGCGCCGATGAAGCGCGTCGCCCAGTACGAAGCGCTGAGTCTTTCGACGCGTACGGCGCCAGCGCTGCTCGGCGCATGCACGAACTCGTCGCCGCCGATCGCGATCCCCACATGCGATGCGCCAGGGCTGACCGTCGAGAAAAAGACGAGATCGCCCGGCTCCAGCCCCTTCTGCGGATCCACTTCTTTGCCCGCACGGAACTGTTCCCCGACGGTTCGCGGCACTCCGATGCCGTTCTGCCCGAAGACGTAGTTGACGAAGCCGCTGCAGTCGAACCCGCTCGGATCGCTGCCGCCGTTCCGGTACGGCGCGCCGCGCAGGCCGAGTGCTGTCCCGGTAACGCTGTATGCGAGCGCGGCCGCGCTGGTCGCGCTGGCCCGCGGCGCGGAAGCTGGCGTCTCCGCCGGCTGCGAATCGGGCGGATGCGCGTCCGGTGTGGGGAAGGGTCGCGGTGTCGCACCGGTCGTCGCGCATGCGCCCGACGCGATTGTCAGACCGATCACAAAAATGCACGCAATCGACCGGCGCATCAGCTTCATCGCATTATCGGCTAAAATGACTCAGGGATTATGGAGCAGACGCTCCTCCTCAACGCCACCTACGAGCCGCTGAAGGTCGTCCACTGGCAAAAAGCCATCACGCTTTGGTGCCAGGGGAAGGTCGAAGTCATTTCTACGTACGACCGCGAAGTGCGGTCGGTCTCGTTCAGCTTCAAGCTGCCGTCGGTCATTCGCCTGCTGCGCTACATCAAGATCAAGCGGCAGATCGACTACGTCCCGTTCTCGCGCGCCAACATCTACGCCCGCGACGACCACACGTGTCAGTATTGCGCCGAGCCGCTGCCCAGCGCTGAGTTGACCTTCGATCATGTGGTGCCGGTCGCCCAGGGCGGCCGAAAAGATTGGGAGAACATCGTTACCTGCTGCATCCCCTGCAACCGCCGCAAGGGCGGCCGCACTCCAGAGCAGGCCGGCATGCACCTCATTCGCATTCCGAAACGACCCGACAAGGCGCCGGCGATCCGGATCACCATCGGTCTTCGCAACGCTCCGGACTCGTGGCGCGACTACTTCTACTGGAACGTCGAGCTCGACGACGACTCGTAACTTGGGGAAGATGACCTCGGTTCGCCCGTTGTGGGCGATCGAGGGCGGCCGCGTGACGCTCGAGGGTGACGGTTTTCCCATCGGCGGCGGGTTGCCCCACGTCCGCATCGGCGCCCATTCCGCGCGCATCGCCGCCGCCTCCCCGGCCTCGCTCAGCATCATCGTCCCCGACGGCCTCGAGGGGGGCTCGATGGCCGTGCGCGTCGACGAGCTGCCCGGAGAAACGGCGTTCGTCGAGATTGGTGTGCCGCTGGTTACCGGCGTCCATCACGTAGACAGTCCGGCTTACGATCGGCACGGCAATCTCTACGTCACGTTCAGCGGTTCGCGCGGCCAGCAGGCGCCGGTCTCGATTTTCATCGTCCGTCCCGACGGCACGCGCGAGCCGTTCGTCAGTGACGTGCCGAACCCCACGTCGCTGGCCTTCGACCGGGAAGGCACGCTGTATGTGTCGAGCCGGTTCGACGGCAGCGTGTATCGCGTCGAAGCGGACGGCAGGGCCTCGCTGTTCGCCTCGGACCTCGGCGTGGCGTGCGGGCTCGCGTTCGGTCCCGACGGCGCCTTGTACGTCGGCGATCGTTCCGGATCGATCCTGCGCGTCGAGAGCGATGCGCGCGCGCGGATCTTCGCGTCGCTGCCGCCCAGCGTGGCGGCATTTCATCTGGCGTTCGGCCCCGACGCCTATCTCTACGTCACCGCGCCGACGCTGAACACCAACGATGCGATCTATCGCATTTCGCTCGAAGGGGACGTCTCGGCCTGGAGCCGCGGCTACGGCCGCCCGCAGGGCCTGGCGTTCGATGCCGCCGGACATCTTTACGTGGTCGACGCGCTCGCCGGGTCGAGCGCGCTGTATCGCGTGCGCCTCGAGGCGCCGGACGCACCCGAGCTGATGCTGGCTGGTGGTCCGCTCATCGGTCTGGCGTTCGATCCGCACGGCGGCATCGCCCTCGCGGCGGCCGAGACCGTCTACCGGCTCGGCGTCGGGTTGCGCGGCCTGCTGCCCTAGCTTCCGGTAGAATCAGCGCGCGATGACACAACTTTTCCGCCGTAAGCCCATCGCCGAGCTGATGGCCGTGGACGAAGCGCACACGCTGAAGCGAGTGATGGGGGCGGGGGACCTGATCATGCTGGCCATCGGCGCGGTGATTGGCGCCGGCATTTTTTCATCGATCGGCACGGCGGCCGCGGGGGAAGTGCTGCCGTCGGGCGAAGTCGTCCGCTACGGCGCGGGACCGGCGCTGATTTTCTCGTTCATCCTCCTCGGCGTCGTCTGCGGCCTTGCGGGTCTGTGCTACGCCGAGCTCGCATCGATGATTCCCCAGGCCGGGAGCGCCTACGCGTATTCCTACGCGACGTTGGGTGAGTTGATCGCCTGGATCATCGGCTGGGACCTGATTCTCGAGTACGCGGTCGGCAACATCGCGGTCGCGATTGCGTGGAGCGGTTACTTCAGCTCGCTGCTCTCCGGGTTCGGCATCACGCTTCCAGCATTCCTGACGCACGGCTATCGCACCGCGCTTCTCAGTTCGGATCCCGCCGTGCACGCGCTGCTCGACACCGCGCCGCGTATTGCCGGCGTCCCGATCCTGGTCAACATCCCGGCGGCTGTAATCGTGCTGGTGATCACCTGGCTCCTCTATATCGGGGTCAAGGAGAGCACCCGCGCCAACAACATCATGGTGGCCGTGAAGCTGATCGTGCTGAGCGTGTTCATCGTGCTCGGCGCGACGCACATCGACATGGCGAACTACACGCCCTTCGCGCCCAACGGCTGGCGCGGCATCCACCAGGGGGCGGCGATCGTCTTCTTCGCGTACATCGGTTTCGACGCGATTTCGACGGCCGCCGAGGAGACCAAGAATCCGCAGCGCAACATGCCGATCGGGATCCTCGGGGGACTGGCGATCTGCACCGTTATTTACGTCATCGTCGGCATAGTGGCCACGGGCCTGGTGCCGTATCAACAGCTGAAGGCTGCGGATCCGCTCGCGCGTGCGCTCGAGGTTGCCGGCCTGCCAATCGCCAGCTGGTTCGTCGCCTTCGGCGCGGTCGTCTCTTTGAGCGCCGTCCTGCTCGTCTTTCAGTACGGGCAGCCGCGCATCTTCTTCGCGATGGCCCGCGACGGTCTGTTGCCGCGGTGGGCATCGAAGATCCATCCCAAGTACCGCACGCCGCATATCACCACCGTCGTGACCGGCCTCGTCGTCGCGTTCGGCAGCCTGTTCATGGACGAGAACGAGATCTACGATCTCACCAACATCGGAACGTTGTGCGCCTTCGCGATTGTGGCGATTGGTGTGCTCGTCCTTCGTTATACCGATCCGGAACGTCCGCGTCCGTTTCGCGTGCCTTTCGTCTGGCCGGTTGCCGTCGCCGGCGCGCTCGCCTGCGTCTACACGATGAAGGGGCTGCCGACGCACGCATGGGAGCGCTTCGGCATCTGGCTGGCCGTCGGGTTGCTCCTCTATTTCGTTTACGGCTATCAGCACAGCGGACTGCGAAGCGCCGAGGGCCGCCGCGTGCGCTGAGTCCGGCGGCGTAGTACAATTACTGGTTGGTTTTCCGCAAAAAAACTGAGCAGTAATGTCACACGACTGGGTGGCGGTGCGCGGCGCGCGCGTCCACAACCTGAAGAACATCGACGTCGACCTGCCGCGCGATCAGCTCGTCGTCATCACCGGTCTGTCGGGCTCGGGCAAGTCGTCGCTTGCCTTCGACACCATCTACGCCGAAGGACAGCGGCGCTATGTCGAGTCCCTGTCCTCGTACGCCCGCCAGTTCCTCGAGCAGATGGAAAAGCCCGACGTCGATCTGATCGACGGACTGTCGCCGGCGATTGCCATCGAGCAGAAGACCACCGGCTCGAATCCCCGATCGACGGTCGGCACCGTCACCGAGATCTACGATTACCTGCGCCTGCTGTTCGCGAACATCGGCATCCCGCACTGCCATCTCTGCGGGCGCGAGATCGCGTCGCAGTCGCTCGAACGCATCATCGACATGGTGATGCTGATGCCCAACGACGAGCGCGTCAACGTGCTCGCGCCGGTGGTGCGCGGCCGCAAGGGTGAATTCAAGAAGGAACTGGTGGCGCTGCGCGGCAAGGGCTTCACGAAAGTGCGCATCGACGGGCAGGCGCGCTCGCTCGATGAGGACATCAAGCTCGATCGCCGCCGCAACCACACCATCGACGTCGTCGTCGATCGCCTGATTCTGAAGCCCGGGATCGAGCGGCGGCTGACCGAGTCGGTCGAAGTCGCGCTGAATCTCGCCGACGACATCGTCATCATCAACACGCTCGAGGGGGGCGATCGGCTGTTTTCGCGCCGGCTCGCCTGCACCTACTGCGGCGTCAGCATGCCGGAGATGACGCCGCGCGCGTTCTCGTTCAACTCGCCGCACGGCGCCTGCCCCGACTGCCAGGGCCTCGGAGCGGTCTACGATTTCGATCCGGCGCGATTGGTGCCCGACGAGTCCCTGTCGCTGCAGGACGGCGCCATCGCCGCCTGGGCCAAAGGGGACAAGAAACTCGTTAAAGAGGCGCTCGCGTCGCTGAGCCGCTTCTTCGGAATCGATCTCGCGATGCCGTTCCGCCGGCTGCCCAAGAAGGCGCGGGATCTGCTGTTCTACGGCGCCAAGCGCGAAGCTGCGGTTGAAAAGAAGAGCAAGACGGCGGAACGCGATCCGTTCGGAGCGGGGTTCGAAGGACTGGTGCCGAATCTGCGCCGCCGCTACGAGGAAGGCAGCTGGATGGACCAGGAGAGCCTCGAGCCGTATCGGGCGCTGCGTCCCTGCCCCTCGTGTCAGGGAGAGCGGCTGAAGCCGCAGAGCCGCGCCGTGCGGGTCAAGGGGCGGACGATGACGGAGTACGTCGATCTGCCGATCTCGGAAGCGGTCAAAGTGTTCGACGGCCTGGAGTTGACGGATCGCGAGACGTTGATCGCCAGCCGGATCCTGCGCGAGATCCGCGATCGGCTTCGTTTCCTCAACGACGTCGGCGTCGGCTATCTGACGCTGGGACGCAGTGCCGCGACGCTGTCGGGCGGCGAAGGCCAGCGCATCCGTCTTGCGACGCAGATCGGGTCGAATCTCACCGGCGTGCTCTACGTGCTGGACGAGCCGTCGATCGGGCTCCACCAGCGCGACAACCGCGCGCTCCTCGCGACGCTGGCTCGCCTGCGCGATCTCGGCAACACCGTCGTTGTGGTGGAACACGACGAAGAGACGATTCGGTCGGCCGACTACGTGATCGATCTCGGCCCTGGAGCCGGCGAGCACGGCGGCAAGCTGATCTTTCAGGGCACGCCGGCGAAGCTGATGGAGAACGGCCACGGCTCGCTGACCGCCTCGTACTTGAACGGCGAGATGTCGATCGAGACGCCGAAGCAGCGGCGTCCGGCCAACCGCGGCTCGATCGTGATCAAGGGCGCGCGCGAGAACAACCTGAAGGACATCGACGTCGAGATTCCGCTCGGGGTTCTGATCACCGTCACCGGTGTCAGCGGATCCGGGAAGTCGACGCTAGTGAACGAGATCCTCTACCGTTCGCTCGCCCGCGAGCTGTATCGTGCCGCCGACGAACCAGGCGCGCATACGGCAATCGAGGGGATCGATCAGATCGACAAGGTGATCCAGATCGATCAGTCGCCGATCGGGCGGACGCCGCGGTCGAATCCCGCCACTTACACCGGCTTGTTCACGTTCATCCGCGAGCTGTTCGCGATGCTGCCGGATGCCAAGGCGCGCGGATTCCGTCCCGGCCGGTTCTCGTTCAACGTTAAAGGGGGGCGGTGCGAGACG
Organism: Acidobacteriota bacterium; assembly: GCA_046765855.1. Classification (GTDB taxonomy): domain Bacteria; phylum Acidobacteriota; class Vicinamibacteria; order Vicinamibacterales; family 2-12-FULL-66-21; genus JAICSD01. The sequence continues at coordinate 13,437 of JBKPSE010000531.1, forward strand.
TGTCAGGGGGACGGCGTCATCGCCATCGAGATGCACTTCCTTCCCAACGTCTACGTCACTTGCGAGCAGTGCAAGGGGCGCCGCTATAATCGCGAGACGCTGGACATCAAGTACCGCGGCAAGTCCATCGCGGACGTGCTCGACCTGACCGTCGATCAGGCGCTGCCGCTGCTCGAGAACTTCCCGCCGATCGCCAACAAGCTGCGCACGCTGCAGGACGTCGGACTCGGCTACCTCGGCCTTGGACAATCGGCGACGACATTAAGCGGCGGCGAGGCGCAGCGGGTCAAACTAGCGAAGGAGTTGTCGCGGCGCGGGACCGGGCGCACGCTCTACATCCTGGATGAGCCGACGACGGGGCTGCACTTCGCCGATACGCACAAGCTGCTCGACGTGCTGAACAAACTTGTCGATCAGGGGAACACGGTTGTGATCATCGAGCACAACCTGGACGTGATCAAATCGGCGGACTACGTCATCGATCTCGGCCCGGAGGGGGGTTCGGGGGGCGGCCGCATCATCGCCCAGGGGACTCCTGAAGCGGTGGCCCGCAGCCGAGAATCGTTTACAGGACGTTTTCTTGCCGAGATTTTCACGGCGGCGTAACGAATTTGACGGCGCGGCGCCCGAAAAACTGGGACAGTCCCAGTTTTACTGTGGTAAAATCACCACGCTTCCCGGACCTGACGCTGTGGCTGCACGGCCACAGAAAGCTCCCCTGATCGCGGCGTTCCGCATGGAACTTTGTTCCCAAAGCGTTAATAATCATCAACTTAGCTGCGACGATCGGCACGATTTTCAGCTGGCAGACCGTTTGCTGAGCTGGGGAGAGCCCCCCCAGGCAAAGAGGTCATGAACGCGCAGCGCACCCTCCGTCGTCCCGTCTCATGCTCCGGAATCGGACTTCATTCCGGAAACAAGGTCACGCTTTCGCTCAAGCCGGCTCCGGCCGATTTCGGCATTCGTTTCCAGCGCGCAGACCTCGGCGGCCTCGAAGTGCCCGCGACGGTCACGCATCTCGGCGGAATTCAACTGGCGACGGGCCTGACGCGCGAGACCGTGTCGGTCGAGACCGTCGAGCACCTCCTCGCCGCACTGACCGCGCTCGGCATCGATAACGTCATCGTCGAGCTCAATAGCCCGGAAGTGCCGATCATGGACGGCAGCGCCGCGCCGTTCGTCTATCTGATCCTGAACGAGGCGGGCGTCAAGCGGCTGACAGCCCCCAAGAAGTTCCTCAAGGTGCTGCGCCCCATCTCCCTCAGTCAGGGGGACAAGCGCATCGCGCTGTATCCGTCGGATCATTTCAAGGTCACCTACAGCATCAGCTTCGACCATCCGCTCATCCGTCACCAGTCGCGGACGATGAAGATCACCGATGAGACCTTCGTCGAGGAGATCGCGCCGGCGCGGACGTTCGGATTCCTGAAGGAAGTCGAGATGCTGCGCCAGCGCGGACTCGCGCTCGGCGGCTCGCTCGACAACGCCATCGTCCTCGGCGAGACCGGCGTGTTGAACAACGCGCTGCGGTTCGAGGACGAGTTCGTCCGCCACAAGATTCTCGACGCCATCGGCGATCTCTCGCTGGTCGGCTATCCCGTGATCGGCCACCTGGTTGCCCATCGCGCCGGCCACGCGTTGCACACGGCGTTTGCCTCGCGCATCCTGGAAGAAGTGGATGCCTGGAAAATCGTCGAAGGCGATACCGACGCGACCGCGGTCGGCATGCCCGTGCCGGTGCCGACGGCGTCGAAAGCCGCTGCGCGCCTCGCGAACTAGATCTCCTCCTCCTGCTAGCTTGCGTCGCACACTCTCACTTCGGTGAGGGTGTGCCCGCGATACGATGGCGCCTCATGGACCGCCGCGCGTTTTCGGGAAAGAGCGTGCTGATTACCGGCGCCTCGTCCGGGATCGGCGCCGAGCTGGCGTGGCAGCTCGGACAGGCTGGCGCGCATCTGACGTTGACGGCGCGCCGGGTGGACCTGCTCGATGCGGTGGCGCGTCGGATCGCAGACGCAGTCGGACTCCCGCCTCTGGTCACCGTGTGCGACGTGACCCGCGACGGCGACGTCGAACGCGCTGTCGCAGCGTCCACGCGGCACTGGGGAACACTCGACATCGTCTTTGCCAATGCCGGCTTCGGCGTCGTTGGCGCCTTCCGGGACCTTTCGCTCGGTGACTACCGCCGTCAGTTCGAGACCAACGTATTCGGCGTGCTGCGCACGATCGCCGCAGCGCTCCCGGAAATCGAAAAGACAAGGGGCAAGGTCGTCATCATCGGCAGCGTCGCGGGCTGGACGGCGTCGCCGAACGCATCGCCGTACGCGATGAGCAAATTCGCAATTCGGGCGCTGGCGGACGCGATCACACC
>JBKPSE010000532.1:0-12423 GCA_046765855.1 Acidobacteriota bacterium
GGCGTGACGTTATGCTCCGTGTCGGACTTGTCCCACACCGGCTGATGCGCGCGCTTGATGTCGGCATCCCCCTGCTCGGGCGTCACGCCCGGCTTGAGGCGGCCGATGCCGTCGCCCGAGTAGCTCTGATACGGCTGCAGCGGGTCACCCGCATACGGCACCCACAGCATCACGTCGTCGGGAAAGGACGCCGCGGCGGGCATGACGCCGATGATCGTGCGCGTGACGCCATCGAGCCGGAGCGTGCGACCGATCACGTCGCGGGCAGCGGCGAAGCGCGACTTCCAGAGCGCCTCGCTGATCACCACGACCGGCGGACCCTTCGGCTTGTCTTCTTCGCTGCTGAAACTGCGGCCGAGAATCGGCGACACCCCGAACACGCGCGGAAAGTCGTAGGTGATCTCCGCGCCGCGCAGGCGATCGGCGCCGCCCGCGTCCGCGACGTTGAAGTTCGACGTCTGGTACATGGCGATCGCTTCGAACAGCTTCTGGTCCTTCTGCCAGCGATCGAAGTCGGGATAATTGATGCCGACGACGTCGAGGTTCCACTTCGGCGCGGCGGTGTTGATGTACACCAGTCGATCGGGGTGCGGAAACGGGAATGGCCGCAGGAACAGCCCGTTGACGAGACTGAAGACGGTGACGTTGGCGGCAATGCCGAGCGCGAGCATGCAGATGACCAGCGCGCTGGCGCCGCGCTGGCGCAGCAGCGCGCGGCAGGCGTAGCGAAGGTCGGATGCGGCCATGATGGTGGACCTTTCATCGATGTGAACGCTGAGGCGAGGCGAAGGGGGCGCCACACGGGAACGGACGATGTCGGCGAGGGCGTACAGCCACACCCTGGCAACAGCGCGGCGCCCGCGGCGGCGCGCCGCCGCAAGGCGGTCGGCGAACAGCAGCTCCATCTCCGCACCGTGCCGCAGGCGCAGCTCGCGCGGCGTCCCCTTCAGCAAGGTGCGGTAGAGCGAGTTCACCGCGCCTCTCCGGTGCGGACGCGGGCGCGGGCGAGGCGTGCGAGGCGGCCGAGCCGCTCGGCTTCGTCGGTCAGGACCTGACGGCCGGCGCGGGTGAGCCGGTAATAGCGCTTACGCTCGCTCTCCGCTTCCGGATGCTCGTCGACCACTTCGATCCAGCGCCGTAGGCACAGATCGTAGAGCGAGCCGTAGAGCGTCGCCGGCCAGAGGCGGACGCGTCCGTCGCTGAGCTCCTGCACGTCGCGCGCGATCGCCAGACCGTGGCGATCGCCGTCGGCAAGCGCCAGGAGGATATAGAAGAAGTGCGGCTTGAGTGCGGGGTCGGCCATGCCGCTGCATTGTATTGATCCGTATAATATCAGTCAATACTACGGCGCGAGATCAGTCCGCCGGCCCAGGCGCACGGCGCCATCAGCGCCAGCGCGGAAAGCTGCGACCACTTCGCGCCGGCGGGTCCCGCAGCCAGCGATACGATCGCGCCGAGCGCGATCAGCGCGCCGACGATCGCCGCGTGCGTCACCGGCCGCCGTCCGGCCACACGCGCGGTCAGCCACCCGGCGACCAGGGCGAAGACCGCGCCCCACACGATGCTGGCGATCTTGAAGGCGAGCGGCGCGTCGGCATGCGGCGCCTCGCCGGAGAGCTGAAACAGCAGCGCCGCCGACACGCCGAAGACGAGATACCCCGCCGCCACCGCGCCGATGCTCCGCAGCATGAGCCGATTCTAGCGTTGGCCGCGCCTTACCGCACAGGGGTGGTGGTGAGGTTTTTTCGCTTCAATGCGGTCGGGGTGGTGGGATTTGCGATTCAGCTTGGTGTGCTGACCGCGCTGCTTCACGTGAACGTCCACTATCTGGCGGCAACCGCGCTTGCCGTAGAAGCCGCCATCCTGCACAACTTCCTGTGGCACGAGCGCTGGACATGGCGGGACCGCCCGGCCGCCGGACGCGCGCGCATCGCTCGGCTCTGGCGCTTTCACGCCGTCAATGGCTTCGTCTCGCTGGCGGGCAACGTGCTGCTGATGCGTCTTCTCGTCGGCGGGTTCGGCGTGCCGCCGCTCGCCGCCAACATCGCCGCCGTGATCGCCTGCTCGCTGATCAACTTCTCTGGCAGCGACCGCATTGTCTTTGCGCGGGAGGATGCCAACGGAAAGGCAGCGGAAGCTAGACGCTCTTCGCCACCTCGGGAGCCGATCGAAGCGTCAGCGCCACGAACGTCAGCGTGCCGTTCGTGCAGCCACCCGTAGGCACGGTCGGTGCGCCGACGACGAACAGGTTGTCGTGATCGTGCGTGCGGCCGTAGCTGTCGCAGACGCTGGCGGCGGGATCGGCGCCCATGCGGCAGCCGCCGCCCGGATGATCGAGATAGCTTCCTTCAGAAACACCGAACAGGCGGCCGTTGTTCGCCCGGGCCAGCTGGCTAAAGACGCCGAGGATATGCTCGCGCGTCGCCGCTTTGCGCGCTACGGTTTTGTCGTCGAGCACGTGGCGGATCACGGGCAGCGGATCGCCCCAACCGTTCTTTCGTGCCGGATCGAGCGTGAGCGCGCTTTCCGCGGCAGGGTGCACGTCGTAGTAGGCGCGGACGCGCGCGGCGCCGCGCTGCGTGCGCGCCCGCCAGTCCTCGAGCAGCGCGTCGCCGAGCAGCAGCTTGCCGGAGGCATCCTTCAACCGCGGATCGCGCCCCGCCGAACTTTCCCACACCCGAAGATCGTGCCTCACGAACGGCGCGTCGGCCGCGCACCGGAAGAACTTGCGCGAGATGAGACTGTGCTGCTCGTTCATCCCTGGATAGAGCGTCGCGTCGAGCTCGATCTGTGCGCCGATGAACGAGTGGCCGGTCATGTACTTGCCGACGAGTCCGGAGCTGTTCGCCACGTCGGATAGCAGCAGCAGGTGCGGCGACCACGCGTAGCCCGACGCGAGCACGAACGTCTTGGCGCGGTACTCAGCCGCTTCCCCTCCGTCGCGCTTCACGGCGTGGGCAGCGACGATCCGTTTTCCACCGGCATCTTTGGCCAACCGGCGCACGAGTGTGCGGTCGTGCAGCTCGATCTTCTTCGCCGCGAGCAGCTGCTTGAACGTGAAGTCCGGCGAATAGCGGGCGCCCGTCGGACAGATCTCGCAGGTGTTGCAGCGCATGCACTGCAGGCGGCCGTCGTACGGACGCGTGTTCTTTGCCTGCGGCGTTCCCTGGAACGGGATGCCGCTCTGTTCCGCCCACGCCTTCAACACTTTCAGGTTGTAGGAGAGCGGCATGGCCGGCATCGGATAGGGTTCCGAGCGGCGGTCCTCGGGTAGAGGTCCGGGCTCGCCCGAAACACCGAGCCGGCGTTCCGCTTCGCAGTAGTGCTTCTCCAGATCCGCCCACGTCAGCGGCCAGTCGACGGCCAGTCCGTATCGCGATTTGAGCGTCAGATCTTCTTCCGAAAACCGATTGGTGACGCCGCCCCAGTGCAGCGCACTCCCGCCGACAGCCATCGTCCTTGAAATGACGCCGGCGCCGGCTTGATCCTCGATGAAATCACCAGGCCATGCGTTCTCGCCGTAGTCGAGACTCCGCTGCCGATGCGCCATGCGGTTCTCGAAGTCGAAGATCCGCGAGCCCGCCTCGACGACAGTGATCGACGCACCCGGTTTCAGCTCTGAGAGCTTCTGCGCCAGCATCGCGGCCGAGATGCCGCCGCCGATGATGCAGACGTCGCTTTCGTGAATCATGATCGAGGACCGAGACCGGACGGGCGAGGACCGCGAATCTTCAGCCGACGACCACCTGGCGAAGCTGCGCGCAGCGGCATCGGAGGCTTGTCGGATCCGGGCAGACCGCGGCAGGCATCGCGGCCGATTGCCGCGCGATAGCAAAGGTCGTTGGCCGGCGGCGAGTAGAAGTAGTGGCCCATCAGGTCGGTGGCGATGTGCGCGCCGGTCGGACGGGCGGAGAGGCGTTCGACGTTCGCCTCCGAGACGGCCGCTTCGATCAGGGCGCGGCGCTGCTCGCGCGGCGCGGCCGCGAAGCTGGCTGCGCCCTGTGCCCGAGCCGCCGAGTCGAGCGCCGCAACCTGGGCGTGATAGTTGCGCGCCGGCGACGGTCCGGTCGGCCGCACCCGCGTGTTGCCGTAGCCATGATCGGTATCGGCACCTTCCTTGTAGTCGGCAATCCAGTCCTTGAACGCGCGCACGGCGGCAACGCGGTCGGCTTCCTCCGGGAGGACGATCTCGGCGATTGCATGTAGAGCGGAATCTTCCGCCTGAAGGGGAGAAACTCCCGACTGAAGGCGGGAGGTGCCTACAGCCATGGGTGCGGCGGACAGGGTTTTCAGAACGTCGCGGCGTGAAACCGGCATCGCGTCTCCCTCTACACGCCCTCGGCGATGATCAACTGCGAGTCCGCGGTCGCCCAGCGCAGATCGCGCGCTTCGCGGTACTCCGGCGAATCCCACCACGCCTTCGCCTGCTCGAGGCTCGGAAATTCGACGAGCACGAAGCGCTGCGGCGCCCAATCCCCTTCCATCGTGTGCGTCCTGCCGCCGCGGACGAGGAAACGGCCGCCGTACTTCTCGATGCTCGGCGGCACCATCTTGCGGTAATCGTCGTACCGTACGGGATCTTTGATGTCGACCTGGACGACGACGTAGGCCTTCATCGGGTGCCGCTCACCGGTCTGGGACCTCCGAGGTTCTCGATGAAGAACTCCATCATGCGCTGCGCGTTGACGTTCGAGTGCCCCTGATCGGGTCCGACCTGCACGTCGAAGCTCTTGCCGGCCTGCTGCAGCGCCTTGATCAACTGCATCGCGTTCGACGGATGCACGTTGTTGTCGGCAGTGCCGTAATAAATGAGGAGGCGTCCCTTCAGATTGGCGGCATAGGTCATCGCGGAGCCCTTGTCGTACCCGTCTTTGTTTTCCTCCGGTATCCACATGTAGCGCTCGGTGTAGATCGTGTCGTAGTTGCGCCAGTCGGTCGGCGGCGAGGCCGCCGAGGCGGCGGCGAACACGTCCGGATGCCGCAGGATCTGCATCGCCGCGCTGTAGCCCCCGTACGACGAACCGTGAATGCCGACGCGATCCTTGTCGAAGTACGGACGGCTCCAGAGCGATCTGACCCCGGCGGCCATGTCGTCCATCTCGACCTGTCCGAGCTTCAGATAGATCTCGTCGAGCGTGCGCTTCCCCATCCCCGGGACGGCACGCGAATCGAGAGTGAGGACGAGGAACCCGTACTCGGTCGTGGCGCTCGGCAGCGCGAAGCGCTCGCTGGTGGCCGCTGACGCCGGTCCGCCATAGACGCTCGCCAGCGCGGGATACTTCTTCGACGGATCGAAATTCGACGGGAAGTGGATCAGACCGTGCAGCGGCGTCTTGCCATCGGCCGCGGTGTAGGTGAACATCTCGACTTTTTTCAGGCCGAGCTGGTCGAACTTCGTCATGTCGCTTCTGGCCAGCTCTGCGACCGTGTTCCCGTCGCTGTCGATCAGCCGCGTCACCGGCGGCGTGTCGTGGGTCTGCGCGACGTCGACGAAGAACCTGCCGTCGGGCGACGCGGTCAGCGTATGCAGGAACGCGGGGTCGGTCAGCCGCTGGTCGTTCCGGCCGTCGAGGCCGACGCGATGGAGCTGCAGCTTCATGAAGTTGTCGCCGTCGCGGGCGGTGTAGAAGAAGAGATTGCGCGCCTCGTCGACGAACACGATGTTGTCGGCTTCCACCGTGGTGAGCGCGGTCAGCGGCGTCAGCAGCTTGCCGGTGAGATCGTAGAGATAGAAGTTCTTCCAGCCGCTCCGCTGCGATTCCCAGATGAACCGCTTGCCATCCTTAAGGAAGCGCATCTCGGGACGATTCTCGATCCAGCCGGTGGGCCATTCCTCGTGCACGATCGCGCGGCACTTCCCGGTCTCGGGGCTGCAGGCGGCGAACTCGAGGATGTTCTGCCGCCGGTTCGTGCGGTTGAGCAGAATCTCGCGTCCGTCCTGCGACCAGGAGACGTTATAGACGTAGTGACCGACCGCGATATTGTCGAACGGTCTGCCATCGCGGACGTCGAGCTGCACGGCCCGCTTCGCGCGTACGTCGTAGACGAAGAGATCGACGATCGGATTGGGCTTTCCAGGTTTGGGATAGGCCTCGACGTCCAGCGTGTCCTGCACCTGCGTCTGATTCAGCTGCAGATAGAAATCCGGAACCAGCTTTTCGTCGAACCGGTAGTAGGCAATTCTCTGGCTGTCCGGCGACCACCACATCGCGGTCCGCTGCGCCAGCTCTTCCCCATAGACCCAGCTCGCCGTTCCGTATTTGACCCGCTCCTTCTCGCTGCCGTCGGTCGTGAGCGCAATCGCATTGCCGCCGTCGGCGTCGCTCAACCACATGTTGCGGTCTTTGTAGAACGCCTTCAGCTTCTGGTCTGGAGAAGTGGCGGAATCGAACTGGCGTCCGCGCGCAGGCTGCCCCGCTTGACCGCCGCGCCCACGTCCGCCTCCGCCTGCGGCACTCGCCGGCGCGTTGCCGATGACGGTCGCCTGCTTCGCCGCAACCTCGTACCGGTAGCGCTTCCCATCCCAGGCATACTCGAACGACCCCTCGTCCTTCCACTGCACCGAAAGCGCGCCGAGCTTCACGGAACCAGGAATCTCCCGGCTCATCTTCTGAAACTGCTCGTACCCCGGCATCGACTTCAGCCGATCCTGCGCCGCGAGCGGCACAGTCAGCAGAAGCGCCGCGACCGCAAACCTCAAACCTTTCATCGCTCGTCCTTGTTTGTTTGTTCCGTGTGTTCCGCGTATTCCGTGGCTGCCGTGGTTCGTGTGTTCCGTGTGCTCCGTGTGCTCCGCGGCTGCCTTTGTTCCGTGTATTCCGCGTATTCCGTGGCTACGTGGTTCTGTGTGTTCCGTGTGCTCCGCGGCTACTTTTTTCCGTGTGTTCCGCGTATTCCGTGGCTCGCCTTGATCCGCGTGTTCCGTGGCTGTGCGTGACGTCAGTGGCCTAAGTATGCCCTGATTTCCTGCACGAACGCATCGCCCAGCTGCTGCGCCTTGCGAGCGCCGATGCCGTAGACTCCGCCCAGTTCGTCGACGCTGGACGGCTTCAGCCGCGCCAGCTCGCGCAGCGTCGTGTCATGGAAGATGACATAAGGCGGCACGCCGCGCTCCCTCGCCAAGCGCAGCCTGACGGCGCGCAGCCGATCGAACAGATCATGATCGACATCCTTCCAGGCTTCACCTGACGGACGCGGCGCCGCGGCGCGGCGGTCGCGCGTCACGCGGCGCTGCCGCGCCAGCGTCAGGTCCGGCATCGCGGACGCGTTCCTCAAGAGATCGACACCGGCGGTCGTCAACCCGAGCACCGGATATTCCTCGTCCGTCTGCCGCAGCAGTCCTTCGGCGCTGAGCTGCTCGATATAGCCGCGAATCTCGGGCACCGCGGCGTCACGCAGCAGGCCGAACGTGCTCAAGTGTTGATGGCCGCGTCTCGTCACCTGCTCGCTCTCACTACCACAGAGGATATTGGCCACGTGAGCGGCGCCGAAGCGTTGTCCCACTCTCGCCACGCACGACAGGATCTTGCGTGCGACGACGACAGCGTCGCCAACCGTCTCCAACTCGCCGAGGCAGTAATCGCAGGCGCCGCACTCGTCGCGCTCGTACGGCTGACCGAAATACGAGACGAGATGGCGATGCCGGCAGCCGACACCCGCGGCGTAGCGTTCGATGTCGCGCAGCAACGATCGGCGCGCGTCGGTGAGCTCACCGCTGCGCTCGAGCATGATGCGCCATTTGAGGAAATCGGCGCCCGAGTAGATGAGCACGCACTCCGCCTCGAGTCCGTCGCGCCCCGCACGTCCCGACTCCTGCTGGTAGTGCTCCAGCGACTGCGGCGCGCCGGCGTGGACGACAAAGCGCACGTCGGAGCGGTCGATGCCCATGCCGAACGCGACCGTGGCCACCATCACATCCGCGGCTTCGTTGATGAAGCGCTCCTGATTGCGATGCCGGTCCGAGTCCTGGAGCCCGGCGTGATACGGCAGGGCGCGCACTCCAGTCGCGGAGAGCCATTCGGCGAGCGCGTCGACTTCGCGGCGTGAGGTGCAATAAACGATGCCCGCCTCGCCGCGATGCCGTGCGAAGACCTCCTGCAGCTGTTTCTTCAAACCGGCTCGCGGCAGCACGCGATAGAGGAGATTCGGGCGATCGAACGAGCCGACGAGCTCGAGCGGATCGCGGAGCTGCAGTTGCGCCGCGATGTCGCGGCGCACCCGCGCGGTGGCCGTGGCGGTGAACGCGTGGAGGCTGACCCGAGGAAATCTGGCGCGCAGGGCGCCGAGCTGCCGGTACTCCGGTCTGAAGTCGTGTCCCCATTGGCTGATGCAATGCGCCTCGTCGACGGCCAGGTAGCGGATGGGGCCAACCATCTGGAGAAAGCTCTCGCTCCCCTCGCCGGCGAGCCGCTCGGGGGAGACATACAGCAGCGCGTAGCGCCGCTCTCGAATGCCCGCGGCAACCGACGCCTTCTCATCCGCGGCCATCGCGCTGTTGTAGCAGGCCGCGGCGACGCCGTTCTCGACGAGCGTGTCGACCTGGTCCTTCATCAGCGAGATCAGCGGCGAGACGACCAGGCCAACGCCGCCGGTGACCAAAGCAGGCGCCTGAAAGCACAGCGACTTGCCGCCGCCGGTCGGCAACACCACGACCGAGTCGCGGCCGTCGAGGATCGCGCCCATGGCTTCGCGCTGAAGCGGGCGGAACGAGGTGTAGCCCCAGATTCGGGAGAGTGCTTCGTGCAGAGAGGTCACGGAGTGAGTGGCGATGACGGAACAAACTTTACAACATCTATAATCCGCGCATGCGCACCGTTTTGTCCTGGATCATGATCGCCGCGGCCATCACCGGAACTTCGCAGCAGCAGCAGCCGCCGCCGCCTGCGCCGTTCCGCGTCGAGGAAACGACGATCGCGCAGATCCATGACGCGATGAAAAGCGGCCGCCTGACCTGCCGTGCGCTGGTCGACGCTTACCTGCGGCGCATACACGCTTATGACAAGAACGGCCCCGCCATCAACGCGCTGGTCGTGATCAACCCGGAAGCACAGAAGCTTGCCGACGACCTCGATCGCCGTTACGCGCAGTCAGGCCCGGTGGGACCGCTGCACTGCATTCCGGCAATCGTCAAGGACAACTTCGAGACCATCGGGCTGCAGAGCGCCGCGGGATCGCTGTCGCTGAAAGGATTCGTCTCGAACAAGGATGCGTTCCAGGTGAAGCGGATCAAGGACGCCGGCGCGATCGTCCTGGCCAAGTCGAACATGGCCGAATTCGCCTTCAGCCCGTACGAGACGGTGAACTCCATCCTGCCGGGCTACACCAAGAATCCCTACGCCCTCGATCGGGTCACCGCCGGCTCGAGCGGCGGCACTGCCGCCGGCGTGGCGGCGAATTTCGGCGCCATCGGCCTCGGCAGCGACACCGGGAACTCGATTCGCGGTCCGTCCTCACATCAGGCGCTGGTCGGCATCCGCTCGACCACGGGACTCACCAGCCGTGCCGGCGTCGTCCCGCTCAATCTGCTCGCGGACATCGCGGGGCCAATGGCGCGCACGGTCGAGGACGCCGTCAAGGTCTTCCAGGTGATCGCGGGCGAGGATCCTGACGATGCGGCGACCGACGCGGCGCGAGGAAGGACGATTCCCACCTACGCGGAGGCGCTGCAACGCGAAGGACTGAAAGGCGCGCGCATCGGCATCCTGCGGCAGGCCTACGAGCGCGAGACCACCGATGCGGAGATCGTGGAGGTATTCATGGCCGCCATCGACGATTTGAAGCGCGCGGGCGCCGTCATCGTCGATCCGGTGCGCGTCGAGCTCGCGGACGTACATCGTCCGCAAACCGGCGGCTCGTGCAGCGGCTTCAAGTACGACATCAACCGATACCTCGCGGCGCAGGGCGATCGCGTGCCCGTCCACACGCTCGAGGAGATCATCCGTTCGCGCCGCTGGCACCCGTCCATCGAGGCGCGGCTGCGATCGGCGCAGGAAGGATCGGAGAACGGTCCGGAGACCGCGGCGTGCAAGGCCGAAGCGGCGTATCGGGACGCATTCCGGACCGCCGTGGCCAGGACCATGGAGGCGAATCGCCTGGACGCCTTCGTCTATCCGACCTGGAGCAATCCGCCTCGTCTGATCGGCGACATGAACACGCCGCACGGCGACAACAGCCAGGTCTTCTCCCCGACCACCGGATGGCCCGCGATTCAGGTGCCCATGGGATACACGCGCGGCACATTACCTGCGGGCATCACCTTCTTCGGCCGTGCATGGGCGGAGCCGACGCTGATCAAGTTCGCCTACGCCTACGAGCAGGCGACGCATCACAGACACCAGCCGGCCTCCGTCCCGCCGCTGCGCTGACGGCGCTCGGAAGGACGCGCCTGTCAGCGGTTCGCGGCCTGCGCCTGCATGTCCTGGCGGCGGCGCGTCAGGTGCGGGACCTGGCCGATCATCCGCTGCAGCATCATCAACTGACCGCGGTGATGCATCTCGTGTTCCTTGGGGCCGAGCAGCATCTCGAACCGCGATTTTGCCGACGGCTGCACGGGCGGCGGGAACGTCACGGTGCCCGCCAGCGTCGCTTCATCGAGTCGTTCGACGAAGCTGGCGAAGCGCTCCCCATTTTCCTTGAGCGCGCGAACGATCTCCGCTTTCGAGCGCAGCGCCTTCTCCTCCGCTTCCGCCTGCTGCATTCTCGCGGTGAATATCGCAAAGTCGATGTGCTCCACCTTCCTGCCGTGGATGTCGATCTGCCACATCGGCGAGACGGCGAGATGCGCGAGCAGCTCGCCGATGCTCATGACGTCCGGAGTCGCGCGGAAGCCGTACTTCTCTTCGGGAATCTCTTCAGCGATCTGTATGGTGTTCTTGCGAACGGTGCGGAAACTCTCCGCCAGGTTCTTCGCGCCGTAATAGGTCACAAACATCCTCCGTGAAACCAAAAGAACCGTGCGAGTGTAGCATGAGCGAAGATGACGCTCGAGCACATCGCCGTCGCCTGCGGCCTCGGCAACATCTATCTGACCGTTCGACAGAACATCTGGTGCTGGCCCGTCGGCGTGGTGATGGTGTCGCTCTACATCTACATTTTCTTCCACGCCAAGCTGTACTCGGACGCGGCGCTCAACGTCTTCTTCCTCGTCATGCAGTTTTACGGCTGGTATCACTGGACGCGCGGTCCGGTGGAGCATGCGCGCTCGCTCTCGGCTGTAAAGCGATTGAGCCGGCGCGGCTGGCTATTGACAGCCGTGGGGACGGTTGCCGGCGCCACCGCGCTCGGCACGGTGATGCATCGTTTCACCGATGCGTCACTCCCTTACGTTGACGCCTTCACAACCATGCTCAGCGTGATCGCGCAGTTCCAGTTGACCAGGAAGATTCTCGAGAACTGGACGCTCTGGATCGTCGCCGACGTGGTTTACATCGGCATGTACACCTACAAATCGCTCTACTGGACGGCCGGCCTCTATGTGGTGTTCCTGATCCTGTGCGTGCAGGGATATCGGGAATGGGCGCGCGACACGCGCGAGGTTTACGCGTCATGATGCGCCCCGCCGAGCACGCCGTCTATCTGTCCTTCGTAAAGACCCGCTCTCCGTTCGGCCGCTTGATGGTCATCACGCCCTTTGCGGCATCGAAGACGAAGACGACCCCGGGATCGATCGTGAACGTGTTCTCGGCGGTCGCTTCGAGCGGAACCGCGGACTGCCCGGGCGGCTGAAAGAACAGCGTATTGCCGCGTCGCGAGATGGTCCATTTGAGGTCGGCCCCGGCCGTCGAATACGTGCCCACGTAGCGGTCGAGAATCTCCGGGCCGACCGCGAAGGGCTCGAAGGTGGGGATTTCGAACGGCCGGTTCCAGTAGATGTCGAAGATCCCGGCCACGATGTTCTTGACGGGATAGATTTTCATGTTCGTGACGTAGGCGAGCGCCAGCTTTTCTTCGGGGCAGTAGGTGAGCCACGCTCCCGCCCTGCTGCTGCCGCCCGTGTGCCCGTAGCACGTCCTGCCGCCGAACGAGTGCGGTTCCATTCCCATTCCTTCGCCATCCCTCATCGTGGTCATGTGCCCGAGGCTGTCGGCGGAAACCAGCTTCAAATCGAAGAGCGCTTTGATGAACTTCGTCATGTCCGCCGGCGTCGCCACGATCGAGCCGGCCGGGCCCGTTACGCTGAAATCCACTTCAGCGCCTTCCCTCCAGCCATCGACGTAGGCATAGGACACGCTCTCGTTCCTGGCGGGATCCGTCGTTCCACTCGCGAGATAGTAGGTGTCCTTCAGGCCGATCCTCGAGGTGATGCGATCCACGAGCGCGTCCCGGTAAGATTTGCCGCCGACCTTTTCGACGATATGCCCGAGCAGGATGTAACCGGTGTTGCTGTATTCATGCTTCGAGTCCGGTTCGAAGAGCGGGTGCCCC
>JBKPSE010000533.1:0-7111 GCA_046765855.1 Acidobacteriota bacterium
GCCGAGTTGATCGCGCAGCCACTGCACCGCCGAGCCGGTCACCGCAATCGATCCTTCCAGCGCATAGATCGGATCGCTGTCGCCCATCCGGTAGCATGCGGTCGTCAGGAGCCCGGCATTGGACGGGACGATCTCGGGGCCGGTGTTCAGCAGCATGAAGTTGCCGGTCCCGTAGGTGTTCTTCGCTTCACCCGGACGAGTACAGACCTGTCCCACCGTCGCGGCCTGTTGATCGCCGAGATCGCCGGCCACAGGAATTTCGCCGCCCGCCGGACCGCCGCGGCGCGTCACGCCGAAAGCAGCACGGTCCGCGGACGCGTGGATGGCCGGCAGCATCGTCCGCGGGATGTTGAAGATGCGCAACAGGTCCTCGTCCCAGTCGCACGTCCGCAGGTCCATCAGCATCGTCCGGCTCGCGTTGGTGACGTCGGTTGCGTGGACGCCGCCGTCCTTACCGCCGGTCAGATGCCAGATCACCCACGTGTCCGGATTGCCGAACACCGCTTCGCCGCGGCTTGCGGCCTCGCGGACACCGGGGACATTGTCGAGAATCCACTGAATCTTCGCGCCGGAAAAATAGGTGGCCGGCGGCAGGCCGGTGCGGGTGCGAACCAGCTCCGCGTCCCGTTCGCTGAGCGCCTTGACGATGCGATCGGTGCGCGTGTCCTGCCAGACGATCGCGTTGTACCAGGGGCGTCCGGTCTTGGGATTCCAGACGATCGTCGTCTCGCGCTGATTGGTGACGCCGATGGCGGCGAGATCGGCGGCGGTGAGGTTGGCGTTGCGCATCGCGCGCGCGAGCACCTCGTCGGTGCGCGCGGCGATTTCGACCGGATCGTGCTCGACCCAACCCGGCTGCGGCAGGATTTGCTGATGCTCGAGTTGATGGCGCGAGATCTCGTTGCCGCCGTGATCGAACACCATGAAACGGGTGCTGGTCGTTCCCTGATCGAGCGCGCCGACATATCGGGGCTGGGTCATCGCGTCAGAACCCGATGAGCGAGTAGAGACCCGCGCCGGCGATGCCGCCAACGATCGGCCCGACCACAGGAATCCACGCGTATTCCCAATCCGATCCTCCCTTGCCGGCGATAGGCAGCATCGCGTGCGCGAGGCGCGGCCCCAGGTCGCGGGCGGGGTTGATCGCGTAGCCGGTCGGTCCGCCGAGCGACAGGCCGATGCCGAAGACGAGCACGCCGACGAGCAGCGGCTGCAGTCCGCGGCTGAACACGAACGAGAGATCGACGTCGCCCGGCTTCGACAGCGTCTGCGCGTTGGCGGCGATCGCGAGGATGCCGAACAGCAGCACTGCCGTTCCCAGCGCTTCGCTGAGCAGATTCGCTCCGGTCGCGCGCACCGCCGGTGCGGTGCAGAAGACTCCGAGCTTCAGCGAACGATCCGCGGTCAGATACCAGTGCGGAAGGTACATCAACCACACGAGCGCACCGCCGATGATCGCGCCGACCATCTGCGCGGCGATGTAGCCAGGCACGTCGGCCCAAGGGAAGCTGCCGATCGTGGCGAGCGCGATCGTGACGGCGGGATTGAGATGCGCGCCGCTGATGCGTCCGACCGCGTAGACGGCGACCGCGACGGCGATGCCCCAGCCCGTCGTAATCACGATCCAGCCGGATTGCTGGCCTTTGGTGCGTTCCAGAAGGACGTTGGCAACGACGCCGTCGCCGAGGAGGACGAGCATCATGGTGCCGATGGCTTCGGCGAGCAGTGTCTGCATGCCGGCGCAGTATATAGCGGGGACCCCGCGTCTCGTCCTCTAGGCCCGGGTCGAAACCGAGGGCTCTGTGCTACGCTGGAGCTGTCAGAGTTGGACGAACTGCCCGCCTCCTTGTTAGAGCTCCGAGCTTCCGCCCAGCAGATCAATCACGAAGACGGCCGGACGCTGACGATCCGGCCCATGGTCCCTATGGGACAGAGGAGCACGGAGATGGGTCGGAAACTCTACGTCGGGAATCTGCCGTTTTCGGCAGGGGAGGCGGAACTGCAGGAGCTGTTCGCCACGGCCGGCGCGGTGGATTCGGTGAAGGTGATGCGCGACATGGCAACCGGCCGCGCGCGTGGATTCGCCTTCGTCGAGATGAGCACCGATGACGACGCGCAGAAGGCGATTGACAAGTTGCACAATGCCGATTTCGGCGGCCGCAATCTCACGGTCAACGAGGCGCGCCCGCGCCCGGAGCGCTCGGGCGCATTCGGCGGCGGCGGACGCGGCGACTCGCGCGGCGGGTATGGCGGCGGTGGCGGCGGCAAGGGCGGACGCCGCGAACCGCGTTGGTAGCGACTTTGCGATAGACCTCGGCGGGACGCCGCTGGCGTCCCGTTGTAGGTAATAGATGTGCTGAAAGTAGACCTTCACCTTCACACCGGCGAAGATCCGGTGGACCGCATGCCTCACACGGCGCAGGATCTCGTCGATCGCGCCGCGGTTCTCGGCTTCGGCGCCCTTGCCATCACCCTGCACGACAGCCAGTTCGAAGACCCGCGCATGTTCGCGAGCGCGCGCCAACGCGGCGTCACGCTGATTCGGGGCACCGAACGCACGATCGAAGGGCGCCACGTGCTGCTGCTCAATTTTTCGGCGGCGGATGTGGAACGCGTGCGGACGTTCGACGATCTGCGGCAGCTGCGTGCGCAGTCGGACGGCCTGGTGATTGCCCCGCATCCCTTCTTTCCCGGCGCAAGCTGTGTCGCCGGCGATCTCGATCGCCATGCCGATCTTTTCGACGCCGTCGAGTGGAGTTATTTCTGGACTCGCGCGATCAATTTCAACGCGCGCGGCGCCGCGTGGGCGTGCCGCCACGGCAAGCCGGTCGTCGGGAATTCGGACCTGCACAACCTGCGGCAACTCGGGCGCACGTATTCGCTGGTGGACGCCGCTGCCGGCGCCGACGCCGGCGCCATTTGCGCGGCGATTCGTGACGGCCGAGTCACACTGGCGACCGAACCGGTTCCCTCGCTGGAGCTGACCGACGTCCTTGCGCGGATGCTCGTCCGCGGCAGGAAGGCGCAACCAAACCGCTCCGCCGATCCGTCTAAGCGGCTATGCAAGACTTCCGATACGCCGTTCGGACGCTCCGCAAGCAGCCCGTTTTCACCCTCGTCGCCGTCCTGACGCTGACGCTGGGGATCGGCGCCAACACCGCCATCTTCAGCCTGCTCTACCAGACGCTGCTGCGGCCGCTGCCTTTCCCGGACGCGGATCGGCTGGTCTTCGTGTGGAACAGCTACAAGGGCATCAACCTCCAGCAGGCCTCCGTCTCCATTCCCGACTATCTCGATCGCAAGACGCAGGCGCCGGCAATCGAAGATGCGACGCTCTTCACCGGCCGGAACGCGAATCTGAACGAGGGAGGCAATCCCGAGCAGCTCCGCTCGCTTGCCGTCACGCCTTCATTCTTCTCGACGCTGCAGCGGCAGCCGTTCCTCGGCCGCGGCTTCACCGAAGAGGAAGCGCGGCCGGACGCTGACAAATTCGTCGTCCTCACCTACGGACTGTGGACGTCGCACTACGGCGCCGATCGATCGATCGTCGGCCGCGACATTCGCGTCAACGGTATCGCCCACCGCGTGGTAGGCGTGCTGCCGCCGGACTTCGAGCTGCCGGGGCGTGACGTCGCGCTGCTCGTGCCGTTCGCCTTTACGCCGCAGCAGATGTCGGACAGCGCCCGCGGCAACGAGTTCAGCCAGATGATCGCGCGGCTTCGTCCCGGCGCGTCGATCGCGCAGTTGAACGACCAGATCCAGATCATCACGCAGCGCGTGGCCGATCGCCTGCCGACGCGGGCGCAGTTCATGAAGACGAGCCAGTTCGGCGGCTTCGGCGTGTCGATGCGCGATCAGATCGTGGGCGACGTCCGCACGCCGTTGTACGTGCTGCAAGGGGGCGTCATCCTGGTGCTGCTCATTGCCTGCGTCAACGTCGCCAACCTGCTGCTGATGCGGGCAACGGGCCGCAATCGCGAGCTCGCCATCCGTTCGACCCTGGGTGCCGGCCAGTGGCGCATCGTGCGGCAGATGCTGACTGAAGGTCTGGTGATCTCCAGCGCGGGAGCCGTAGGGGGAATCGTGGTCGGGGTCGCCGGACTCCGTGCGCTGGTCGCGATGGGCGATGCGCAGCTTCCCGGATCGATCCACGCGTCGCTCGATCCGGTCGTGCTCGCCTTTACCTTCGCCCTCGCGATCGTCACCGGCCTGGTCTTCGGCATCATTCCGGCGCTGGCGATTACCCGCGGCAATGCCGCCGCGTTCCTCAAGGACGACAGCCGCAGCGGGACGGCGAGCAAGAGCACCGGCGCCGTGCGCACGACGCTGGTCATCGCCGAAACGATGTTCGCGGTGATGCTCCTCATCGGCGCCGGACTGTTGATCAAGAGCTTCGCCAAGCTGCAGAGCGTCAATCCCGGTTTCGACACGGAAAACGTCCTGACCGCGCAGATCGCGCTGCCCGCGGCGCGCTACCCGGATGGCGCCGCGTACCGCGCGTTCTGGGCCCGTCTGCTCGAGAGGGCGCGAGCGATCCCTGGCGTGACGTCCGTCGCGGCGACGACCAACGTGCCGTTCAACGGCATGGTGAGCACGGGCTCGTATTCAATCGTCGGCCGCAGCCAGGCGCCGGGTGAAACATCGCCGCATGGACGCCAGGAGGTGGTTGGCGGCGATTACTTCACGGCCATGCACATCCCGCTGCTCGCCGGCCGCTTCTTCAACGACGGAGACACGATCGATGCGGCGCCGGTCTGCATCATCGACGAGTACCTGGCGAAGAAATACTTCAACGGCACCGAGGCGATCGGCCGGCAGATTCAACGCGGCGGCCCCAACTCCCCCAAAATCACCATTGTCGGCGTGGTCGGCACAATCAACAGCATCGATCTCGGTCAGCCGGTCACCAAGGAGCGCCTCCAGTATCCGGTGACGCAGACACAGAATCGCGGCAGCATGGCGCTGGTGCTGAAGACGGCGCTCGAACCGCAGTCGCTGGTTGCGCAAGTCCGCGCCGCCGTCCGCGAGATCGATCCCGAACAACCAATTGCCGATGTGCGGACGATGGAGCAGTGGGTCTCCAGGTCGCTGCAGAACCGCCGCACGAACATGATGCTGCTGACCGTGTTCGGCGCGGTGGCCTTGGTCCTCTCGGCCATCGGCATCTACGGGGTGCTCGCGTTCGGCGTTGCGCAGCGCGTGCGCGAGTTCGGCATCCGGCAGGCGCTCGGGGCCGATCGATCCTCGATCCTGTCTCTGGTGCTGACGCAGGGACTGCGCACGGCCGGCGTCGGCCTGCTGCTCGGCGTCGCCGCGTCCGTCGCGCTCTCCAACCTGCTGCGCTCGCTGCTGTTCGGGGTCACGCCGCACGACATCCCCGTCTTCGTTGGCGTGATCGCCGTACTGTTCGGCGTCGCCACGGCTGCCTGCTACATACCGGCGCGTCGCGCCACTCGCGTCGATCCGATGGTGGCACTGCGCGATTCCTGAACTTACGCTCGCTTCGTCCCTTGACGCGCAAGGGCCTCGGGCACCGAGGAGCGAAGATCGCCGAAGGAACACGCCCCGCGCGGCCAGGCTGACGTCGTGCTCGGCGCCAGGAAGCCATCTTGCCGGGGCAACTCGTGCCTCGCCGCACTCGTCTAAGGTCATCGATCCGCCCTGCCAAGGAGATTCTCGATGCATCGACGTGCGTTCGCGGCAGCCGTGCTGTGCCTGCTGGCGTTTCCGCTGCAAGCCGATTCCCCCGCAGCCGACCTTGCCGAACACGGTCATTGGAAGCGGCTCAAGGCGGTGGTGGAACCGCGCGTCGCCGCAAACGCGAACGATGCCGAAGCGCAGTGGCTGCTCTCCCGGGTGCGCTTGACCTATCGCGACGCCGAGGGCGCGCTCGCGCCCGCCGAGAAGGCGGTGGCACTCGACGGACGGAACGCGGAGTACCGCTGGCAGCTCGCGCAGGTCGTCGGCGAGCTGGCCTCCGACGCGAGCGTGTTCAAGCAGATCGGCCTCGCCAAGCGGTTCAAGCGTGAGGCCGAAGCCGTGCTGGCGCTGGCTCCGAGGCATACCGGCGCCATGATCGGCCTGATGGAGTTCTACTATCGCGCACCCGGCATCGTCGGCGGCGACAAGAAGAAGGCCGAAGAGATGCCCAATCAGATCATGGCGATCGATAAGGTCGACGGCTGCATTGCCAAGATTCGCCTGATGGGAAAGCGCAGTCCGCAGCCCGCAATTCAGGAATACGAACAGGTCTGGGTGGAGGCGGTCTCGGCCGACGGGTCACGCTTCGAGCCGCACATGAACCTTGCCAGCATCTACGCATCGGGCAGCGCGCCGCGGTGGGAGCTTGCGGAAAAGGAAGCGCTCACGGCCAAGAAGATCGATCCGGATCGGACCGGGCCGTATTCGATCCTCGCCGCCGTATACGCGACAGCGGAGCGCTGGAACGAGCTCGACGCGGTGCTGGCGGAAGCGGAAAAGAAGATCCCGGACAATCTGACGCCGTACCTGCGCGCCTCGAGCGCGCTGCTCACCGTCAACAAGGATCTCGCGCGCGCCGAACGCTACGCGCGCAAGTACCTGGCGCAGGAACCGGAGCCGAACGCAGCGAGTCCGGCGGTGGCGCACTGGCGGCTCGCCGCCGTGCTCGAGAAGCAGGGGCGAAAGAGCGAGGCCATCACCGAACTGCAGACGGCGACCAGGCTCGATCCGAAGTTCGAACAGGCGCAGAAGGACCTGAAAAGACTCAGGGGGTAGAGCGAGAGCTTCGGTTGCGAGGGCAGCGCGAGCCTCGATCCCTAAGGCTTGAGGCGAACTTCAGCTCCGAAGAGCATGGTCCGATCGTTGTCGCGCGCCGCCCACTTCAGAAGCGTGGCGACGCTCTTCTCAATTGGTCCATCGTAGGCGACGCGGCCGTTGAGGGTGACCTTCAGCGGCTTGGTGAAGTCGAATTGATCAGGTGAGATCAGCAGCGTGAGCTCCTTGATGCCGCGCGTCACGGCCGTCACGCTGTTGCCGCTTCTGACGAGATCGACGCGGCCGGATTTGCCGTTCTTGAATACGGGTCCCTGTCCCGACAGATTGACGTCGACCATCTCGTGCGAGTCATTGG
>JBKPSE010000534.1:0-6891 GCA_046765855.1 Acidobacteriota bacterium
CCCTCGCCCTTGACCGCCGGCTCGTCGACCGTCAACCCCGTCGTCTTCGTCGCCGTCTTCGCACCGATCGCGTAGATGCCGCCGGTCGAGACGAAGAAGATGCGGCCGCGCGACACGGCGGCGCCGCCGAACACCGGCTCGGGAAGGCCCGCCGACTGTCCGGCGTTGTCGTCCTTGCTCAGCGGCAGCTCGACCTCGCTGAGCACCTGCGCGCGGTCGGCGCCGGGCCGGACGATGAAGAACTTGCCGCTTTCGGTGCCGACATACAGTTTGCCGTCGGCGAACACGAGCGGCGCCTTCTGCACCGTGCCGAGCGTCTGCGTCCACAGGTTCTTGCCGGTCTCGACATCGTAGGCCTTGAGCCGCGATCCGTTTTCGATCTGATAGACGCGGCCGGCGTCGATGACCGGCGACGAGAATCCGAACTGATCCCCCTTCTGCGCCCACTTCATCGTCTTGATCTCGCCGGTCTGCGATCCGTCGAGCGCCGCGATCATACCGAGCTCGTTGACGTCGATGTTCTCGTCGCCATGAGAAACGATGACCGTACTGCCCGAGACTGCGACGCCGGTGTTGACCGCGCGCTTGGCGATCACCGTGCCCCAGACCTTCTCGCCCGTCTGCGGCTTCATTGCGTAGACGCCGCCGTCACCGCTGCCGCTGATCAATAGTCGCAAGCCGTTGATGGTGGTGATCATCGGCGCGGCGTAATTGGTGTCGTACGGACGTCCGCCCGGGCTCGAGATCCAGACGATCTCGCCCGTCTTCTTGTCGAGCGCCACGAAGCGATGCTGCCGCGACGCGCCCGTGCCCCAGCTGGAAATTGCGGCGCTGACGATGACGAGGTTTCCGTCGATGATTGGCGAGGTCGTGCGGCCGCCGTGCGTGGTGAATGCCGCGAACTCTTCGCCGATCGAGCGATCCCAGAGCAGCTTGCCGTTCTTGTCGAGGGCGATGACCGTCGCGCCGACGCCCATCGCGTAGATGTTGCCGGTCGTCGGATCTGCGGCAGGTGAGGCCCAGCCGACGCGATGCGGCGGCACGTCGCTCTGGAACACGTTGAACTTGTATTCCCACACGACCTTGCCGGTGTCCGCGTCGAGGGCCATGACGCGCTCCTGCAGGGCGTCGCCGAGTCCGGAGGGATTCTGAACGTAGACGCGGTTGCCCAGCACGACTGGCGCGGAACGGCCGCCGTAGGGAACGCGCCAGAGGAAGTTTTCCCCGTTGAGCGTCCACTTGTCGATGAGGCCCTTCTCGTCCGAACGGCCGTCTCCGTGCGGGCCGCGCGCCTCCGGCCAGTCCCCCAGGGCGACCTTCTTCCCGCCCTGCGCTGCGGCCATCGTGCCCAGCGCAAATACAAATGATGCAAGGACCAGAAATCGTTTCAGCATGGGCTTTACTCGATTACGCCATCTTACCGCACGGTGTTTCGCGGCTCTCCGCCTCGCCCGCCTTCGCCAGAGCGTGCGGCAGTCCGGCGCAGCGCTTCGCGGGGACGCGCGGACGGGAGCTCGTAACCCGAGGCAAATTCCGCTCTTCAGGTGGACGTGACCAGGGGCGGCGGAAGTGACCAGCTGTGTGACGGGCGCGGGAACTTTCGCGGGATTCTCCCGTTGCATAATGAAGCCCATGCTTGCGACACCTGCTCTTGCTCTGCTTCTGATTCGCGCCGCGGCCGCCGCGCAGGCGCCGGCGCAGCCCACGGCGCCCACCGTGACGCATCCGACGGTCACCGTCACGGCGCAGAAGGAACCTGCCGATCCGCAGTCTCTCCCGGTCAGCGTGACGCTGGTCCCGCTCGATTCGCTGTGGAACGGCGGCATGACGACGATTGGCGAAGCGTCGATCTTTTCGCCCAACACGTACTTTTCGGACTTCAGCGCGCGCAAGTTGAGCAATCCGCGCGTCCGCGGCATCGGATCGAGTCCGGCGAACCCCGCGGTCACCACTTACATCGACGGCGTCCCGCAGCTGAACACCAATTCGTCGAGCATCGAGTTCCTCGACGTCAACCAGGTCGAGTTCGTGCGCGGGCCGCAGAGCGCGTTGTTCGGCCGCAATACCCTGGGCGGCCTTGTTAACGTCAGCACGGCGCGGCCGTCCTTGTCGAAGTGGGCGGGTTCCGCCGTGGTGCCTTTCGGTAACTATTCGTCATTCGACGTGCGCGCGAACGCGTCGGGTCCGCTCGGCAAGAAAGCGGGCGTGGGGTTCGCCATCGGCCATGCGCGGCGCGACGGCTTCACCAAGAATGACGTCACCGGACACGACCTCGATTCGCGCGATGCGACGTTCGGCAAGGCGCAGCTGCTGCTGACGCCCACGGCAAACTGGGAAGCGCGGCTGATTTACACCGGCGAGCGGGCGCGCGACGGCGACTATTCGTTGATGGATCTCGGATCGATCCGCGACAATCCACGGCACGCCGCGCGTGACTTCGAAGGGCACACCAACCGCGACGTCAACGCGGTCACCTTTCTCGCGCGCCGCGAAGGAACGCGCCTGACGTTCACATCGACTACGGGGTATGTCCGCTGGAAGACCGATGACGACACGGACCTCGATTACACGCCGCTGCCGCTGTTCACGCGCACGAATGCCGAAAAGGACGGACAGTTCACGCAGGAGTTCCGCTTCGCCTCGCGGCCGGCGGGAGCGCTGAAACTGTCCGATGCCGCGTCGCTCAAATGGCAGGCCGGCCTTTTTCTCTTTTCGCAGAACTACGATCAGCTCGCGGTCAACACCTATTCCCCCTTCGTGCTGGTGCCCGTGAACTTTCCAATCCACGAGCGCAGCGAGGCGGCGCTGGACGACACCGGCGTGGGGCTGTACGGGACCGCGACGGTGACGTTCGATCGTCTGGACCTTTCGGCGGGCGCGCGCTTCGATCGCGAGGATCGCGACGGCCTGCTCTCGACCTATCTGCTCGAGCTCACCACGGTCGTGGCGCCCACCAAGCAGGAGAAAACATATTCGAACGTGTCGCCGCAGGTGTCCGTCGCCTACCACGTGCGGCCGGACGCGATGGCCTACTTCTCCGTCACCAAAGGCTTCAAGGCCGGTGGCTTCAATCCGGTTTCGATCACCGGCGGCGAGACATACGACGAAGAGCACACCTGGAACTTTGAAGGCGGCCTCAAGAGTGCCTTTGCCGGCCGTCGCGTGACCGCGAACATCGCACTCTTTTCGATTGACTGGCAGGACCTGCAGCTCAACCTGCCGATCCCCGGAGCGCCGGGGCGGTTCTACATCTCGAACATCGGCAGCGCGCGCAGCAGCGGCGTCGAGTTCGAGTTGAACGGCCGTCCGCGCGACGACCTCGACCTGTTCGCGACGTTCGGCTACGACAGCGCGCATTTCGGCGACAACACGTCATCGAGCGGCAGCGACGTGTCGGACAACCGGATTCCTTTCACGCCGAAGTACGCCTCGTCGTTCGGGGCGCAATTCACCCGGCCAATTACCAGCGCGCTGCGTCTATATGGCCGCGGCGAACTGGTGGTCTACGGCTCTTTCAAGTACGACGACCTGAACCTCGGGCAGCAGGACGCTTACTCGCTCGCCAACTTCCGTGCCGGCGCCCGCGCGCGCAACGTGTTCGTCGAAGGCTGGCTGCGAAACGCGTTCGACACCCACTATGTGCCGGTCGCCTTCGCCTACAACAATCAGCTCGCGCGATCTGGATTCCTGGGGGAGAGCGGCCGCCCGCGGACGTTTGGAGTAACGGCTGGCGTCGGGTTTTAGCGATTGGCATAACTCCACAACTCCACGACTCCGCAACGCCCAAGGAACGTCCAACTGCCAACTCCCAATCTGCCTGGAAGTTGAAAGTGGGCGTGGGAAGTGATTGGGATTGCGGGCTGCGAATCTGAGAAATGACGCCGTGCCACATGAAGGAGACCGGCGATGAAGAAAGCAGTGTTATCCGCGTTCGCGGTCGTTGTGAGCGTCGCCGCGCTGCATGCGGCCAATGACTGGCCGCAATGGCAGGGACCAGACCGCACCGGTGTGTCGAAAGAGACGGGCCTGCTGCAGCAGTGGCCGTCGAACGGCCCGGCCGTCGTGTGGACCGCGACCGGTCTCGGCAACGGCTACGGCTCGATGGCCGTGGCGGGGAATCGCATCTTCGTCCAAGGCACGCGCGCCGGCGACAGCGTCGTCATTGCCTACAACAAGGCGGACGGGAAGGAAGTGTGGTCGAAGGCGCTGGGGCGCTACGGCGACGACGATCGGGGATCCGGCCCGCGCGGTACGCCGACCGTTGACGGCGAGATGCTGTATGTCCTCACCGAAAGCGGCGACCTCGCGTGCCTCAAAGTGGACGGCCGTGAAGTGTGGCGGCGCAACATCCTGCGCGACTTCAAGGGACGGCAGCTGCAGTGGCTGATCAGCGAATCGCCCCTGGTCGATGGACAGTTCCTGATCGTGTCACCCGGCGGTCCCGGTGCGGGCATGGTCAAGCTGGACAAGATGACGGGTAAGACCGTATGGACGACGCAGGATCTGAGCGATCCCGCCGGCTACTCCTCGCCGATCGTTGCCGACGTGCAGGGCGTGCGCACTTACCTTACGTTCACCGCGGGCGCCGGCGTCGGCGTGCGCGCGTCGGACGGCAAGCTGATGTTCCGCTACGACCGCGCGGCGAACGGCGTCGCCAACATCACGACGCCAATCTTCTTCGACAACAAGGCCTTCTTCACCTCGGCGTACGACACCGGCGCGGGCCTCGTGCAGTTGACCGCCAGCAACGGGTCGGTGAGCGCGAAGGAAATCTATTTCACGCGCGAGATGAAGAACCATCACGGCGGCGTCGTGCTGGTGAACGGCTATCTCTATGGCTTCGACGACTCGATTCTGACCTGCCTCGAGTTTGCAACGGGCAAACGGATGTGGCGCGATCGCAGCGTCGGCAAGGGATCGGTCACCTACGCCGACGGCCACCTTTATATACAGAGCGAGGGCAACCAGTTCGCGCTTGCCGAGGCCACGCCGTCCGGGTATCGCGAAAAGGGGCGGTTCTCGTTTGCCGACAAGGGGCTTCCGAGCTGGGCGCATCCGGTCGTCAGCGACGGGCGCCTTTACGTCCGCAACCAGGACTCGATCTTCGCCTACGACGTCAAGGCGAAGTAGCTAGAGGTGGTAGTTCGTGGTTCGCAGGTCGTGGTGCGCGGTTCGGGGCTTCTTGGATATCCAGTGTCCGGAAGAGGACGGCCACCAGCGCCGCTCACGCACGATCTCACGCGGAAACCTCCTCTGCGTGAAATCGTCTTCCGCCACCGCCCAACCACGAACCACGCTCAACGAACTACGATCCCAATTCATATGCAGCGATCGTCTTCCGGTCCCGGACGAACAGCCGCGTCCCCACCAGCGACGGCGGCGTCCACGCGAGGTGATTGAGGATCGACGCCTTCGCGAGCACCTGCAGTCCGCTCGGTGACACGGTGGCGAGGCCGAGCGTGCCGTCTTCGTCGAGAATCAGCAGCTTGTTGTCGGCGTAGAGGAGCTGCGCGCGCGCGAACGTGCGGTCCTGCCACATCACTTTTCCCGATCCCAGATCGACGGCGGTGATGAACGCCGGACCGAAGTCGCCGCTCGATCCGACAATGTCGGATGCGACGCGGATCGCGGTGCCGATGTGGATGCGCATCCGGTTGTTGAACCACTTCTGCGTCACCGTGGTCTTGCCACCAGCCTGACGGAGCTCGAGCACGCGGGACCCGGTGCTGTAGGCCGAAGACGCAAACAGCAGATGATCCGCCGCCAACCAGATGGGAGTGCTGATGTTGAGGCCCCAGTCGGTCTTGTGCGGGTGCGACCAGTGCTCCTTCCCGGTCGCCGGATCGAGTCCGACGATCCGATCGCCGCCGAAGTAGAGCAGCTGCTTCTGTCCGTCGACGTCGATGATTACTGGTGACGCCGGCGAGCTCTCGACGTTGCCGGCCTTCCACACCAGCGCACCGGTCCGCTGATTGAAGGCGGCGAGCGTCTGGTTCGGCCCGCCCATACTGACGATGATCGTGTCGCCGAACAGCAGCGGGCTGCAGGCGTAGCCGCGGCCCGGCCCGGACGCGCCGTACTCCTTCATCATGTCGTGCGACCACATCACCCGGCCGCTCGCTTTGTCGAGCGCGAACAGTTCCTTTCGGCTTCCCGCCGCGAAGACACGGTCGGCGGTGACCAGCGGCGTCGAATGCGGTCCGGCACCCTGCGAGTAGTCGACCCCGGCGGTCGGCGACGGGTAACGATGCTCCCACACGGTGTTGCCCGTCCGGGCGTCGAGCGCGGCGATCACTTCCTCCTGGCTGCGCCGGATCGTCGTCAGCAGGCCGAGCGGCCTGTACATCGTGTAGAGGCGCGCCCCGTCGGAGGCGATCGCGGAGTGTCCTTCGCCCAGCGATCGCGACCACAGCTTCTTCGGTCCGTCGGCCGGCCAGCTCGAAGCGAGCCCCTTGGTCTCGACGGTGAAGTTCCGGTTCGGTCCGCCCCATTGAGGCCACGCCGGCGCCGGAACCTGTGCGGCGGCAGAAAGGAGATTCGCCGACAGAACGAGCAACGCAGGCCAGCGGAACGACCGGTAGCGCATGCCGCGATTCTAGCGATGAGCCCGTTTCTTCCCAAATGACCCGTTGAGCGCGTGGCCCATCCACTTCCGCGCGGATTTCTGCTGACGATCTGGGTAATCGGGACTCGCGGCGGCCGCGATCGCGGGCCTACGCGGTTGCGGCCAGCATTGTTACCGCGGCCGGCCCTGCGGTGGGTTCGCCCATGGTTCCGCCGCAGGATACGACAGGGTCCGACGTTGGAGGATCCGGGGCGAGTGCCTGCATCCGGCACCTGACTGTTTTGTCGGGCGTGGTTACGGTTCTGATGCGTCGCGGAGTGTGCGGC
>JBKPSE010000535.1:0-5072 GCA_046765855.1 Acidobacteriota bacterium
TCCGGGAGATTACCGTCTTCGACCAGACGGGCCAATCGATCGCCACAAGCGCGATTGACAAGACGCGCCTTAGCATTCCGGAGCCTGCGCGCAACACACCGCGGGCGACGTATATCGCCCCACTCAACGTTGACGACGACCTTCTACCCACCACGCGAATCGCCGTCCGCGTCACCAAATCGCAACGCGAGACCGGCTGGATCGTCGGAGAAATCGCAGTGGAGGAACTCTGGCGGATGGTGGACCGCATCCGCGTCGGCAAGCAGGGATTCGCCTTACTGGTCAGCGAAGATGGAAGGCTGATCGCGCATGGCAATCCGGACGAACGACGGCACGTCGCCGAGATCGATCAGAAGGACGTCGCAAACGAGCTCACCTTCGCGGCAGACTTCCGTGCTGGCGGACAGCCATACAGCACCTATGCCGACGAAAATCGGCGGCAGATGCTCGCCGTCGCGGCTAGCGTCACCGAACCGGAACCGATGTGGACGGTGATCGTCGAGCAGCCGAAGATAGAAGCGCTAGCGACGGCCAAAAGCATCGAACGGCAGTTGCTGGTGACTATTTTCCTCGCCCTGCTCGGCACGATCACGGTTGGCTACCTGTGGGGCCGCACCTTCATTCAGCGCATCTTCGCCCTTACTCGCGTCACCCGTTCGATCGCCGAGGGCAAGCTCGAGACTCGCGTCGCGCTCAGCGGCCAGGACGAAATCCGCGAGCTCGGCGACGCCTTCAACTCGATGGCCGACCGTCTCGTCGAGCTGCAGGAAGACATCCGCAAACAGGAACGCCAGGTGATGTTCGGCCGCATTGCCGCCGGCCTCGTCCACGATCTGTCGCATCCCATCCAGAACATCGGCAACAGCTGCAAGCTGATTCTGAAGATGTGGGAGGACGCCGAGTACCGCGACACCTTCCGCCGCATGGTGGAGCGCGAGATGCAGGTGGTCAAGCGCGTGCTGGAGGACCTGCAGAACATCGCCAAGCCGATTCCGCTCGAGCGCTTCCCGATCGAGCTCAATCGAACGGTTGGCGAAGCGATCGAGTCGATGCAGCCGCTCGCCGAAACGGCCGGCATCACCCTGCGCGCCGAGCTGTCGAGCGAACCGCTCTACATCGAAGGGGATCTGTTCGCGCTGGGGCGCGTCTACCGCAATCTCGTCGTCAACGCCATTCAGGCGACCGCACCGGGCGGGCTGGTGGTTGCCGCGGTGGAAGGGCAGGACGACCGCGTGCAGATTCGCGTCTACGACACCGGCTGCGGCATCCCGCCGGATCGCCTGCAGGCGGTGTTCGAGGATTTCGTCACGACCAAGCGGCGCGGCCTCGGCCTCGGGCTGGCGATCACCCGCAAGATCGTCGAGCAGCTCGGAGGCCGGATCAGCGTCGCCAGCGAAGTCGGCAAGGGCACTACGTTCGTCATCGATTTCCCCCGCACCAGCGCGCGTCCCATGGCGCAGGCGGCGGGTTAGTTCAGAGGAGCACGACCATGTTCCGGAAACTCCTGCAGACCGGCCAGATCGACGTCGACGGCAGGGTCTACGCGGTGCATTACTTCGAGCAGAAGACCGCGCGCGGCGCGCGGCGCTACAGCTGCGAGGTCGTCGTCGAGGCAGGCGACCGCATCATCCTGGACGATGATTCGCTGACCAGCCTGCAGGCCAAGATCGCGCGGCTGGCGCCGGCGACGATCTACAGCCGCGCGCTCGCCTCGAAGCGCGCGTCGGTGGCCGCGTAGCCGCAGTCACTCCTGCGCCGGAGCGCCGCGCACGGATCCATCCGTGCGGCGCGTCGCGCTGAGATCCACCCCGGCAAGCACCGCCACCATCGTCGACAACGCCGCGGCCGCCGGCCCGCGCAGCGGCGTCGAGACGGCGATATCCACTTCGCTGTAGTTGATATCAGGAAGAAGAAGGCGGGTCGAACGACCCGCCTCGAGAACCGCTTACTTTTTCGGGAGAACCGCGTCCTTCAGCTGCTTGGCGATCCGCGCCTTGACCACCGTCTTCGCAGGAATCTTGATCTGCTCCCCGGTCGCAGGGTTGCGTCCCATTCACGCCTAGCGATTCTGCACGACGAGCTTCACCATCCCGGGCAGCACGAACTCACCGGAGCGCTTCAGCTCCTTCTCGGCGAGCACGTTGAGCTCGTCGAAGAACTCGCGCGCCTGGGTACGCTTCACCTCGAAGCGGTCCGCGAAGTGCGAGAAGAGTTCGGATTTGCCCATCCTGCGGGCCTCTGCCATCGCTATTCCCCTTGCTGTGGGCGCGCTCTTGAAACTCCCGCCTGTGCCGCGCGCGCGTTGCGGAGGCAGCGGAGAATAAATCAAAAATCAGGCTCGTATCCTATAGCGCCCGGTTTTCTGGTGTCAATCGCGCACCCGCGAAATACCCGCATGAATGCTACACTTTTTTGCGATGGCGCTCGAGACGTTCCCCAATCCGCAGCCCGGCCGTGACTACGAGATCGCAATCCGCTGCCCCGAGTTTACGTCGGTCTGTCCCAAGACCGGACTGCCCGACTTCGGCGAAATCCGCATCGCCTACACGCCGGACGAACGCTGCATCGAATTGAAATCATTGAAGTACTACCTGCTCGATTTCCGTCAGAAGGGCATCTTTTACGAAGCGGTGACCAATCAGATCCTCGACGATCTCGTCCGCGCCTGCGCGCCCCGGCGGATGACCGTCGTCGGCGACTTCACCGCGCGGGGCGGCATCTCGACCACCGTCACGGCGACTTACCTGAAGTGAGTGCCTATCGGGTCCCGATCGAAGACCGCATCGACCTGCATGCGTTCGCGCCGCGCGACATTCCATCCGTGGTCGACGAATATGTCCGCGCCGCCTACGATGCCGGGTTCCGCGAGGTGCGGCTGATTCACGGCCGGGGCAAAGGCATCCAGCGAGGCATCGTTCAGTCGGCGCTCGACAAGCACCCGCTGGTCGACGCGTTCCACGACAGCCCCGAATCTCACCTGGGCGCGACCGTCGCGCTGCTGAAAGAGGGCTGACCCGGATCGGCGGTTTTTAGAAGATAGTCGGAAGGATGCGCCAGCGGACGCGCTGCATGTAGCTGCGGTACTCGTCGTCGAGGGCGAGCGTGCGTTCTTCGCTGATCGCCCGCAGCAGCAACGCGCCGTCGGCGGCAATGAGAACGAAGACGTTCCAGCGGCCGCAATTGGCGAAGACGAACCCGAGATGGGCAACCAGGTAGCCGAGGTAAATCGGGTGGCGAACCAGCCGATACAGGCCGGTCGACACCACCCCGCGATTGGCCGGCATCAGGCCGAAGCTGCGTCCGAGCGACAGCTTGCCCAGGACGACAATGATGAGACCGAGAGCGGACAAGACGATGGTGAGCGCCTCCGGCGCGATCGCAGTCGACGTCGGCCGTACCAACGGCGGACCGAAGGTCGCGAACATCGTCAACAGCCGCGCGCGCCAGCTGCGATCGACGGCGCCGGCGTTGCGGCGGACGAGGGTCAGCGCGACGACCAGCGCTTCGTTGACGACCAGCAGAATGCCGGTCACGTGCCCGGTCTCGGCCGCATCCTGCGCAAGGCTGATGGCCATCACCGAGAACAGGGTCAGGATGCAGACCTTGGACGCGAGCTCGGCGAAGCTTCGTCCCCGCGCCGCGGGACGCTGCTGCAGGAACTGAACACGGAACGCCTCCGTGCGTGGCAGCGCGACGCTCATACTTCCGCTTCGTTGCCCTGCGATTCACTCTCTTCCAGGAAGTAGCTCGCGCACGCCGCGTCGAGCATGTCCCGCGAGATGACCGGATCGCGCTGCTGGTAACGGCACATGTTGACCACCTGCTCGACCAGGTCGCGCGGGTGACACGCGCGCATCTGCAGCTTTCGCGGCTGATAATAGGTGCGATTCAAGTACTCGACCATCACCGGGTCGAACGGCATCCCGCGCTTGCGGCAGTTGATCTCGAAAATCCGCGCGTATTCCTCGACCGTCGGGTTCTTGGCGCGGATCTTGTACGGAATTCGGCGCATGAACGCTTCGTCGGCGAGCGATTCCGGCTTGAGGTTGGTCGCGAAGATGATGAACACGTTGAACGGGATCTCGAACTTGCGCCCGGTGTGCAGCGTCAGGAAGTCGACGCGGCTCTCGAGCGGTACGATCCAGCGGTTCAGCAGGTCGCGCGCCGGGATCCGCTGCCGGCCGAAGTCGTCGACGACGAACACGCCGCCGTTGGCCTTCATCTGAATCGGCGCCTCGTAGAACTTGGCGATCGGGTTGAACGTCAGGTCGAGCATCTCGAGCGTCAACTCGCCGCCGACCACGACGACCGGCCGCCGGATCTGCTCCCAGCGGCGATCCTGACTGGACGCGGCAATCACACTCTGTGACGCGCCCACAGACGCGGTGCGGTGATGGTTGACGGGGTCGTAGGTCGTGATCGTCTGCCCATCGACGTCGATGGCAAACGGCACGTGCATGTCGCTGCCCAGCGCCCGGCCGATGCCTTCGGCGACGACCGTCTTGCCGTTGCCGGGAGCGCCGTATAAGAAGAGCGACTTGCCCGAGTTCACCGCAGGTCCGAGCTTGTCGTACATCGCCTGGTTGACGACCAGGCTCTCGAATCCGGTCGAGAGACGGTCGCGATCGATCGAGGGACGCGCCGCCATGCAGGCGCGGACGTAGGCGTTGTACTGGGCCAGCGGCACCGGCGCCGGGCCGACGTAGCGATTGATGTCGAGGAACTGCATCGCCCGGTCGCGCCCGAGATCGGTCAACACGTAACGGTAGCCGGCGGTGCCCACGCCGCTCGTGCCGCGCACCTCGATCAGCTTCTCCACGCGCGCGTGCTGAATCATCGCCTCGAGCACCGAGTAGGGCAGGCGCAGGCTTTCCGCCAGCTGCATGCCGCTGTTTTCCCCGGCGATCAGGGTCTTCAGCATCAACTGGGCGAGCGTATCGGGGTGCAGCCCGGTCTCCTGCAGCGTCGCCGGCGGTGGCGGCGGCGTCGGCTGAACCGGCGATGCGGCGGGAGCGTCGGCTGTAGCTGTAGCGACCGATGGGGTCATGCGCGTGCCTCCGCGAACTCGAGCA